>DULR01000076.1 GCA_012840245.1 Clostridiaceae bacterium | reverse complement strand
CCTTTAAGATCTCAATTACAATTTTTGCTTTTTCTTCGGGTTTAAAATTTCTTCTCTTTTCCATAGCATTATTCTAACTTATTTTTTGTGTTTTGTCTGTCTTGTTTTCTGGTATCATTATATTTTAATAAGCCAAACAGCAAGCCATAATAAACGTTGCGCATTTCATCTGTTATCATTCGGAATATAGCAGAACATGATTCCATACTGTCATTCTTAACGAAGCGAAGCCACCTCCCGCTGTCATTCTGAACGAAGCGAAGCCACCTCCCGCTGTCATTCTGAACGAAGCGAAGCGAAGTGAAGAATCTATAACAGGCAGAAGGTTATCTTGTATAAATCGACAGACAATTAAATTGATATCGCGTCTTGATATAATAATTTTATATTAGTAAACTATGATTGTAAGTATGGGATAATAATATTATTGCAGTATCATAGCTTACATTTTCTAAATGATATGACAGCCAAAATTCAGGAGGTGCAATCATGAACAAGACACCACACATTGAAGTAGATAAGGAAGGTATCATTGCCAAAACTGTGCTTTTACCGGGTGATCCGTTAAGGGCTAAATTCATTGCGGACAATTACCTTGAGGATGTTATCCAGTTTAACAGTGTAAGGAATATGTTAGGCTATACCGGAACCTACAAAGGAAGAAAAGTCTCTGTAATGGGTACGGGGATGGGCATGCCTTCAATAGGAATATATTCGTTTGAACTCATCCATAATTACGGGGTCGAAAACCTTATAAGAGTGGGTTCCTGTGGGAGTTATCAGGAACATGTCAAAGTCAGGGATGTAATAATAGCCATGGGCGCTTCCACCAACTCAAATTTCGCATGCCAGTATAATCTTCCTGGTACTTTTTCGCCCATTGCATCGTGGAAGCTTCTTAAAAAGGCCGTTGAGGTAGCCGAATATAAAAAGATTGAAGTCAAGGTAGGCAATATTCTTTCATCAGATATTTTCTATAATGCTGATCCCGATGCATGGAAAAGGTGGGCTGATATGGGCATACTGGCTGTAGAAATGGAAGCCGCTGCCCTTTATATGAATGCTGCCAGAGCAGGTGCAAACGCTCTTTGCATTCTTACCGTATCTGATTCTCTTGTTACTCATGAAGAAACTACATCTGAAGAAAGGGAAAAATCTTTTACACAGATGGTGGAGATCGCTTTGGAACTGGCATGATAAAAATGTACAAACAGGATAAGCGAATAAGCAAAACAGATCATGAAACGATAAGGGTGCTTTCTTATGAATGGGGGGAATCAGTCTTAATATATTACCTCTTGAATTAATTGATGTTGATAACGTTATATCAGATACTGTAAAAGGAAAGACGGAAAGCTTTGAAAAATAGACACGGGAAGATTCCCGTGTCTGATATCAACTATTTTTAACTGTTTTCTTATACTTCTTAAAAAAGAATCCAATGCCTGCGATACAGACTATCAGCCCCAATAAAGCGGGTTTCAGAATGGACATGCCTGCCTTGCCGCTAAAAGCGACACTCCATATAAATTTAAGTACAGCAGCTCCTATGATAACGCCCAAAAGCCATTTCCAGTTCCTCTTCCATGCCGCTGTCAGGAGCATATAGAAAAACAGGGGAACAGCCAGACTTATTATTATTTTCTGAGCTGTCCACTCACCCTTCAGGTAATCCATTTCAAAAGCTAAAAATTCTATTACCTGAGGATTGTTGGCCGCCGGAACCGGAAACCAGAACATGCTGGTAAACAGAGCAAAGATCGAAGCGAATATGCCGGTATAGCTTTTCTTAAACGCAAATATGACCATTGGTATTATAAACAAGGGTCTGATATACCAGCTCAGTATATTGTGATGTCTTTCAAATGCCCAGTTAAAAAACGCATCATTTGTCATAAACAGTACTATGAACAATATAGTGACCATCGCAAATACCATACCGATGATAAAATCTGTTTTCTTGTTCATGATAAGTCCTCCTTTTTTAATCAAATTTACTTCTGACTCCATTGAAAATAATACTAAGCAGTGAATCCACAAAGCGGTTTACGTCTTCTTTAGCATGTTCATAGCTTATATCGCCAAACTTATCGAGCATGTACCGGTTAACTGCGCTGTTTAAGGATTGCAGCAGCAGACTTAACGCGAGAGCGTCAACCTTATTGTCTATTTCACCCTTTTCTTTTGCATTGTTGATCATATGAATGAACAGTGCTTCAGACTGCCTGTCACCCTCCTGTATAACTGCCGCTTTGGCTGCTTCATCATTTTCCTTTAAGAACTGTTCACCTAAAGCCGCATATTGTGGATATTTTTTTGCAAACTCCAGACCTTTGATAAAAAGAAAGCGGATCTGTTCCGAAAGTGTCTGGTCATGAAGCTCCGTTATAACAGCGGAGAAAAACCTGATTTTTTCTTCTATGGCCATTTTCATTATATAAACATACAGGTCCAGCTTATCTTCAAAATACTGATAAAAGCTGCCTTTGGGGATGTCAGATCTCTTGCATATCTGATTTATACTGGCCGAGTTATAGTTAGCTTTAGAAAACTCCTCTATTGCCGCAGATATTATTAAGTTTCTTTTATCATTTTGCAAATTAAAAAAGGTTTCTTTCGGCATAAAAACTTCCTTTCAACACTATGTGACCACATGGTCACATCTCTGCTAATATTATATGACCACGTGGTCATATTGTCAAATAAAAATATGATTTTTAATAAATCACCGTTGACTGAAAATATAAACTGAAGGATTGAACATATTAATTAAGATCTCGGGAATTGGCGATCTGATTATAGGAAAGCATGTATAAAAATGATGTCCCGGTATATCTTTAAATGGACGCTTTCAAATGCATCAAAACGTCGTTATATGTTTACCCTACTATAATTATAACATCGTAAAAATGCGAATTATAGTCTGTTTGTTTTTTGAGTATGCCCATATAATATACATACGTGTTAGAACCGACAAAAATCGATAAAAGGAGAGTAGACGATGGGCGTAAATAAGATTCAGATCCATAGTGAAGAAAGTGCGCAAAACGTTGGACCATCAAAAATAAAGATGGCGTATCAGCGCATAGGAGATTCTGCAATGCCTCCGGTTTTCCTTATTATGGGGGCAGGTGCACAAATGGTTAACTGGCCTGAAGGATTTTGTCTGGAGCTGGCAGGTCATGGCCTTCATCTGATCAGATTCGATAACAGAGATGCAGGTCTTTCAACCCATTTCTCAGAAGCACCTGTTCCGGATTTTGCCCGAATACAATCAGGTGATTTTTCAACTGTGACATATACTCTTTCGGACATGGCAGCAGATACTGTGGGTCTGATGGATGCGCTGGGTTATGACAGCGTGCACCTGGTTGGGGCATCGATGGGCGGAATGATAGCTCAAACAATAGCAATAGAGTATCCTCACAGGGTACGGTCATTGACATCCATGATGTCAACTACAGGACATCCTTCGGTAGGACAGGCTGATTTTTCAGTGCTGGCCGGCTTGGGTTCACCTCCATATGATGATCGGCAAGCCTATATCGATTGGCAGATCAAATCACGAAAAGCAATTGGTTCTCCCAAGTATCCCCCTGTTGAAGAGGATATTGTTCAAATCGCGGGAATCGCCTGGGAAAGGGATCATGATCCGCTTGGTATGATGCGGCAGGCTGCTGCGGTTATTAAATCAGGTGACAGAACAAAGCAGCTTCGTAATGTAAAAGTACCGACTCTGGTCATCCATGGGGAAGACGATAAAATGATAAATGTAAGCGGAGGGCGAGCTACTGCAGATGCCATTCCCGATGCCGAACTTATTACTTTTGAGGGCATGGGGCATGATCTGCCAAAACCGTTGTGGTCGGAGATAGCTTTAAGGATTGCAAATCTCATACATCGGGCGGAATCTTTAAATAGATGACAGTAAACATGGGGACACAAATTGTCCCCATGTTAATTAAGAATTTCATTGATCTTTTTATCAGTGTCTGCCAAGAACATGCTCCCAATAGCATCGAAAAAGGCAAAGCCATTGAACATAAAGAATCTCTGCAGGTGTGATATCACTCTGCATTCCTGCCATGCGGAATGCCCGGTATAATTGCTTTTTTGTAAATATACTGCGGAATCCATGCTTAAGTGCCTTAGTAACAAACCGTTCGTATGCATGCCATTGATTTTCCGGGATATCGGGCTGATTCTTTTTCCCTTTTTTACTTGAATACAAGCTGCACCAGCAGCATATAGACTGCAGTGCCAACGCCAATGCTCAATAATGTGTTCTTCTTCCAAAGATGAAGGGCTACGATGCACAGAACAGCGACAGCGTCAGGAATGCCGAAGGGGCTTGAGGTTAATGAAACATTTTTAAGGCAATAGACCACGAGCATTCCCATAGCCGCATATGGCAGGACCTTTCCCAGATAAAGAATATATCCGGGTGTTTTTTTATTCTCGGGAAATAAAATAAAGGGAAGGGCTCTTGTAAGCTGGGTCGCTGTTGCGATAACTGCTATCAGTATCAAAGCCTGTGTATTTGTCATAGCCATGTGCCTTAAGCCCTCCTTTCGATGGTATTTCTTAAAATGGTCAGGACAATGGTGATCAAAACCATGGAAGGAATGATGAAATTGTCAGGACCGAATATGATGAGGCACACCACAGAAACCACAACACCGGTAATTGCCGGCATATGTTCCTTCTGAGACTTCCACTGATTTATGAATATTACGATGAACAGTGCGGTCATTACAAAATCGATTCCTGAGGTATCAAAGGTGAAAAACGATCCCAGAAGGCCTCCTGCAAAAGAGGCTGTGACCCAATATATCTGATTGAGAAGGGTCACAAGGAACATGAAAGATGCACTGTCAACACCTTCCGGAGCTTCTGTCGAACAGAGGATCGAATATGTTTCATCAGTAAGACCTGCTATCAGGTAAGGCTTTTTGACGCCTGTGCCGTTATATTTCCTGAGCATTGAGATGCCGTAGAATAAATGACGAGCGTTGACCACCAGGGTTATAAGGAGCGCCGATAACGGATCGAATGCGGAAGTCAGCAGATTGACAGTAACAAACTGCATGGAGCCGGCATATATGAAAACACTCATCAAAACAGCCCAGCCAAAATGATAGCCTCTGCTGCCAAGTATTATGCCAAAAACCATGCCCAGGAACAAATATCCTGCCATGACAGGGATCGTATATGGAAAAGCAGCTTTCAATGCAGATAAATATTTTTTCATGTCATGCTCCCTAAGCTTTACAGGAAATATAAAAAGATTTGAAGATTATTATACAATAATTCTGAAAGATATAAATACAAAAGTGATAAAAGATGATGCAAGAGGACCATGCGGGGCAAGAATATGATTTGCCAACCGATTACAGGCTCTATATAATTAGAATATATCGGTGAAAAGGCAGTAAATACTTTAAAGGGTGAGTTATATGGAAATGAAGAGGATATCTGATTCGAAGATAGAGATGAGGGAACTTGTGCTTCCAAATGATACCAATATTTTAGGAAACCTTTTGGGGGGCCGTCTTCTCCATTGGGTCGATATCGCCGGAGCCATGGCAGCATCGACCCATGCCCAGTCAGTTGTTGCAACTGCCGCTATTGACAGCGTTGAATTCAACGAACCTGTCCATGTTGGGGAAATAGTCATTCTTAAGGCTCACCTGACCTGGGTCGGCAGGACTTCCATGGAAGTCCTGGTGGAGGTATGCTCTGAAAATTACCTGACCGGAGTTATCAAGGCAACCAACAGGGCTTATGTAACCTATGTGGCAGTTGATCAGAACGGGAAACCCAAACCTGTACCCGGTCTCATCCTTGAAACCGAAGAGGAGAGAACCGAGTTCGAAGAGGCAAAGAAACGCCGTGAAGTGCGCCTTGCGAAGCGAAAAGCCTCAAAAGAGACCAAATGTATATAATATGCCTTTATTGACAATCTGTAACCCAAAAGATACAATAACATCTATGAATAAAACGGGTTTCAACAAATATTGGAAACCGATAGGAGTGACGAATCATGCCGGTACAGGCACCAAAAGGCACCCGTGATATACTGCCGGAGGACATAAACAAGTGGAATTTTGTTGAGAAGGAGTTTTCTGATATATGCAGAAAATTCGGCTACAATGAAATCCGCATCCCTGTATTTGAGCATACAGAGCTTTTTCAACGCGGAGTAGGCGATACCACAGATATAGTTCAGAAAGAAATGTACACCTTTGAGGATAAAGCCGGTAGAAGTATTACCTTAAGGCCTGAAGGGACGGCCGGAGTGGTCCGGAGTTTCATCGAGCACGGAATGTCGTCACTTCCTCAGCCAGTTAAACTTTTTTATCAGATTACGGCATACAGGTATGAGAATGTGCAGAAAGGCCGTTACCGCGAATTCCATCAATTCGGGGTAGAGCTTCTGGGTGCTTCTGACCCTGCTGCCGATGTCGAAGTAATATCCATTCTCGTTTTATTTTTTGAAAAGCTTGGGATCAAAAACCTGAAGCTCAATCTCAACAGCATCGGCTGTCCCGAGTGCAGAGCAAAATACAATAAGCTCCTGAAGGAATATCTGGCCGACAGGATAGACGATATGTGCGATACCTGCAAGACCCGGTATGACAGAAATCCCATGCGCATCATCGACTGCAAGGAGGAGCGCTGCAAGAAACATCTGATCAATGCTCCCGCGTTGCTTGACCATGTCTGCGATGATTGCCGCGCCCACTTCGATTCGGTCCTCGAAAAGCTGGATGCTATAGGTATCCCATATGCCATTGACAAAAATATAGTCCGCGGACTGGATTACTATACAAGAACAGTATTTGAATTCGTATCTGAGAACATCGGAACCCAGGGAACGGTTTGCGGCGGTGGACGCTATGACGGACTGGTGGAGGCCTGCGGCGGACCTCCGACTCCAGGTATAGGTTTTGCCCTGGGAGTGGAGAGATTGCTTCTTGAGATGGAGAGCCAGGGGATCGAGGTGCCGAAGCAGCCCGCTCCCGATATTTTCATCGGATCGATAGGCGAAAAGGCGGCTTTGATATGCGAAAAGCTTGCCTGGCAGCTTCGAAGGAACAATATTACATGCATCAAGGATATCATGGGCAGAAGCATAAAGGCTCAGATGAAATATGCCGATAAGCTTGGAGCCCGCTACTCCCTTATCCTTGGTGACGACGAGATCGAAACCAACAAAGCAAGGCTTAAGGACATGGTTACCGGAGAAACGAAGGATATCAGACTGGATACTCTTATAGACAGACTTATAAAAAGCAAAGAATCGGAATGGATGTAGAATTGGCCGGAGGATCATATGGAGAATATACGTGGAATGAAAAGGACACACAGATGCGCGGAGCTTACGGTTTCCGATGCAGGCAAAGAAGTAGTACTGATGGGCTGGGTCCAGAGAAGAAGGGACCTTGGAGCGCTTGTATTTGTTACATTAAGGGACAGAAGCGGCATTATCCAGGTGGTTTTCAACAGTGAAACCAATCCTGAGCTTCATGCCAAAGCCCTGCAGGTAAGAAGCGAATATGTTCTGGCGGTGCGAGGGATACTTCAGCAAAGAAGTCCTGAGGCAGTCAATAAAAATATGCCTACGGGCGAGCTGGAGGTCATCGCCACCGAGCTCAGGATATTGAATAAAAGTGAAACTCCTCCTTTCCATATTGAGGAGGATTCGGACGCCAATGAGGTCTTGAGGCTCAAACACAGATACCTGGACTTAAGAAGACCTGACCTTCAGAGAAATCTCATACTCCGCCACAGGATCGCAAAGATAGCCCGTGATTATTTTGATGCGAACGGCTTTTTGGAAATAGAAACCCCCGTTCTTGGAAGAAGTACGCCCGAAGGAGCGAGGGACTACCTTGTACCAAGCCGTGTGCATCCGGGGAAATTCTATGCCCTGCCTCAGTCTCCCCAGCTTTTCAAGCAGCTTTTGATGGTATCGGGCTTCGACCGTTACATGCAGATAACGAAATGCTTCAGGGATGAAGACTTAAGGGCAGACCGCCAGCCTGAGTTCACCCAGATCGACCTTGAAATGAGCTTTGTGGATGTGGATGATGTTATCGGCGTGAACGAAGGATTTATTCATAAGCTGTTCAAGGATATACTCAATGTCGATATACCTGTGCCTTTCAGGAGGCTTACTTTCAAAGAAGCAATGGAACGCTACGGCTCGGATAAACCCGACACCCGATTTGGCCTGGAGCTTGTCGATGTTTCCGATATCGTCCGCGGATCAGGTTTTAAAGTATTTGCCGATGCTGTTGCAAACGGCGGAAGTGTCCGTGCCATAAATGCAAAAGGCGGTGGATCATTCTCCAGAAAGGAAATAGATGCCCTTGGCGAGGTCGTAAAGACTTACAGGGCCAAAGGGCTTGCATGGATGGTGATCGAGGCTGACGGGATAAGATCACCCATTTCAAAGTTCCTGTCCGAAGAGGAGACCGGCAGACTGGTAAAGAGGCTTGAGGCCGAACCCGGAGACCTTCTGCTGTTTGTAGCCGACAAGGACGAAATCGTCTTTGACGCTTTGGGCCACCTGCGCCTTGCTCTGGGTGAAAAGCTCAATCTGATAGATCATAATGTTTATAATGTTCTTTGGATAACAGAATTCCCCCTTCTTGAATGGGATGAGGAAGAGAACCGCTGGGTGGCAAGACACCATCCCTTCACATCCCCCATGGATGAGGATATCGAATACCTTGATACTGATCCGGGCAGGGTCAGGGCGAAGGCTTATGATATCGTCATTAACGGTTATGAGGCCGGTGGCGGCAGTATCCGTATCCATGACCAGGAGCTGCAGCGGAAGATGTTCAATACCATCGGATTTACCGATGAACAGGCAAAGGAGCGCTTTGGCTTCCTTCTGGAGGCTTTCAGATACGGTACACCACCTCACGGCGGTCTGGCATTCGGATTGGACAGATTGACCATGCTCCTTGCTAAAACAGACAATATCAGGGACGTTATCGCCTTCCCCAAGGTGCAGAACGCATCGGATCTGATGACCAATGCTCCTGATGTGGTAGACGACAAGCAACTGGAAGAGCTTAAGATCAAGACGGTGGGAAAAAGTGAATAAGAAATCGGTGAAGAATATAGCAGAATGGTTCCTTCACATCGCTGTCGCAGCGTTACTGGGTTTGTGCATAACAACGTTTGTCGGGCGGCTGACGATAGTCCAGGGCAATTCCATGTCGCCTACCTTGAAGAACCAGAATGTGATCATTATAGAATCCATCACTCCCAGATTCGGCGAGATAAAGCAGGGCGATATAGTTGTCCTGAAAATACCCGAACTGCTGGGAGGGAACAAGAAATATGCGATAAAGCGTGTGATAGCTACTGAAAACCAGCATGTTGTGATACGTGAGGGAAAAGTGTTCGTAGATGGGCTGGAGCTTTCGGAAAGCTATACAAATGCAAAAGAAACATATGCAGACGGGTCGCCCTATGCGGATATGATCGTGCCGGAGGGATGCATATACCTTCTGGGTGACAACAGGATCCCGGATAAAAGCAGGGACAGCAGGATATTTGGCCCTGTGAGCGAAAAGAGGATAGTAGGAAAGTGCTGGATAAGGATTTTCCCATTCAGCCAGGCCGGACCGGTGGACTAAGAAAGCATGTGACAAGTCTTATTGCTCAATTTAATTATCCCTATATGTCATTCTG
>DULR01000075.1 GCA_012840245.1 Clostridiaceae bacterium | reverse complement strand
TAAGGCCAGCTATTTTATGTTAACTTCTTCTGGGTGGTCTTTTTGTTATGCCCTTTTTTAAATCAGGAGCTTTAAAGAATCATTCATATTTTTTCTCAAAAGCTCTTGACTTTTATTAGCTGGTCTTCTATGCAAATTATTAATACTTTTTTAATAATATCATATTATATTTTAATTTGTTACTAAATGTAATAACTGCAGTCTGAAATGTAATGAATTCAGGATAATATTACCAAAGAATATAGTTTCGTTTCGAAGCTACAGAATTTTATTCGTTTTTCTTGCAACATGACAAGCCAAGATGCATACAATTGAATGCAGAAGTTTATTCTTGGTGATACATATGGCTGACTATAACATGTTCGAAAGATTAGGCGGTAACATTCAAAGGAAAAAGCTGGAGAAGGCTCTGGAGATGCTGAGGAACGAAAGTCCGCAGGAGCTTCGGAGAAAACTGGGTCAGATGGATACACAGGAGATCCTCCAGAAAATAGATGAGTTTGATATGAAAAAGCTGAATCAAATGGGGATAAGCCTGGATGAAATAAAGAGCAGAGTCACCGAAAGGGACTTTGAAAAGCTTGTTCAGGTTCTCGGTCCGGACGGAGCAATAATAGCCCAAAGGCTCAAATCCTTGCTGAAATAAATCGGGAGGCGATCATATGGCTGACGAACTCGACAAGAAGCTTAAGCAAATAGCAGATATGTTCGGAGTCTCAGATACGAGCGGTCTGAAAAATATAGTGGAAAGCATTGCTCCTCAAAGTTCGGGTTCAGGCTCGGACAATCCTGTAGAGCAATCTTATTCATCAAATACCGGAAGTACTGGTTATACGCCTCCTCAGGCACAGCACGGGAATATCGATTATGGCATTCTTTCAAAAGCCAGTGAGATGCTCAGCATGTTCAACAACGTGAGTGATTCCAGAATAAACCTGTTGAATTCGGTACAGCCATTCCTCGGAAACCAGAGAAGACAGCGACTGAACGGCGCGATACAATTACTCAAGGTCATCAATGTGTTAAGCTCAATCAGGCCTCAAATCAACCGTAACACAAAGGGGTGAATCTGTTGGAACCTAAAGGTCTGAACGCTATTCCACTGCCTTGTGAGGTCGAAGAGAATAGTCCCCATCACCATCACCACCACCATAATGATCCTGCTCATTATAGGCCTCAGCAGTTTTTGCCGCCATTTTTAAGAAACCTGAGGCAGGAAGATATAATCCTGATTGCGCTTATTATCCTTCTCCTGCTGGAAGGAAATGACTGCGACCTTTTACTTGTGGGAATCCTTGTGGTGGTATTTTTGGCCGGGTTCGACAATACATTTTAAGCATATGAATAATTTTTGACCTATTGCAAAAGCTTTTCATGGATACTTTATCAGGAGGTACTCATGAAAAGCAAGATTAAGATTGCATGGGTCTATTTTATTGTAATTGCTATTCTGGCCGCAGGATTTATTCTTTCCTACAATGCCATCAGAGAAGGCCAATTCAGCAGGGCTGTGGTATCATATTACGGTTCCAGAGGCAGGGAAGTCACTGAGATACAGAAAAGGCTGAAAGCCTGGGGTTATTACAAGGGTGCCGTCGACGGGATATACGGGTACCAGACTTATCAGGCAGTAAGATATTTTCAGAGCAAAAACGGACTGAAAGTTGACGGCATCGCCGGAAAGCAAACATTAGCTGCTCTCGGTCTGCCGACAGGAACCAATGAATATAACAGAAACCTGGATTTGCTGGCAAGAGTGATTTATGGCGAAGCCAGGGGCGAGCCTTATGAAGGACAGGTGGCTGTAGGTGCGGTTATCCTCAACAGAGTAGCCGACAGCCGGTTCCCCAATACGATTCCGGGTGTGATCTATCAGCCGGGAGCTTTTGACGTGGTGGCAGACGGACAGATAAATCTTACCCCTAATGACACTGCCTACCGGGCAGCAAGGGATGCCCTGAACGGCTGGGACCCCACATATGGCTGCATATATTACTATAATCCTGCAACCGCAACAAGCAAATGGATCTGGAGCCGTCCGATAGTGGTCAGGATCGGAAAGCATAATTTCTGCAAATGAGTATCGGGGACGGAGACTTTGACTCATTTGAAGAGAAAATGAGTCAAAGTCTCCGTCCCCTAAACTCACTACTTCGCTTCGATCAGGATGACATTTATATCACTTTGAACTGGGTGAAGAAGGTTTTTCGCCTGTTTCGACAGTTCTGCTGATGGGATGATATTTATCGTGGTATAATTCTTCGACTGTACCGTCAATGGTGCGGTAGACATATACAGTGAATCCTGGAACGCCTTCGGAAACCACTTTTGTTTCATCGGGAGAAAGAGATTTGTTGATTATCGTTATGACCGAAGGCTGCACTTCATCTCTTTTTTCGGCCGAGAGAGTCCCTTTTTTGATGTCTCCGGCAGAAGCTATGTATATCCTGAAAACATCGGTCCCGGTTTCAGCAAGAAGCATCAATGCCTTGCCTGAATCGTTTTTTAGTGCCAGATCCGCGCCCTCACCATCTATAACGGCCTCAAAACCAGGCTCCGAATAAGGAACCGGCATTTTTGCAGGAAGTCTGCTGGTAAAACTGACTCCGGCAATGGGCAGCGCAGCCTTATATAATGCAGTTGCCATCCGGTTCAGCAGATCCTTTTCAACATCGCCTTTGAACAATGAATAATCAAGGACTGACTTTAAGCTGAACTCCTGGCCATTTCCGATCACTACTCCCTGAAGCCCCTGAGAACGGTCTTCAGCGACAGCTGCAAGGCCGGGATCAATGTTTACACCACCATCAGATACAATGCGGTCAAATGGTTCATCGTATCTGGTTCTTGCAGGGATTTCAACAAAAGCCTCAGAGGAATCGGAATATATCCTCAGTGTATCATTTGAACTAAAGAAAATCTTTTTCAGCTCATTCTCCAGATAGTCATAGTTCACACTGACTCCGGGCATTCCGGGTATAACATTCAAAGTTCCGTCTTTTATTTCATAGCTTTCTTCCGAGGGTTCCTTTTCATAATGAGAAAAAATTTCTTTCAAAATTTTTTGAAGCTTGGCTGAATTATATGTAAACACGGGAGCAAGACTCACTGTCTTACTGGTGTCGTAGAAAAATTTCTCGAGTTCGTTGCCCGGAAGCTCCTTTTCCAAAGCTTCCAAAGTGTTCCCGATATCGACTTTAGCGTCAATATCCGAATATGGAACAGTAAACGGATTTCCGTCTATTTCAACTACGAGCCTGCCATTATTTATCAGATCATCAAAATATGCAGCAACCATCGCTTCGGCTTCGGCGGGAGTAAGGCCGTCCAGCGAAATGACGCCAATACTGGTATTCAGTATCTCAGGTCCGGCTTGTGATACCGAAAGAAGCAGAAACCCGGCACCGGTTCCTGAAATGATCTGAGCAATTATCAATATGAACCAAATGTAATTCTTTATCTGCTTCATACCAAGCCTCCAACTCCCCCAAAATTCAAAGAAACGGGTCAGGATTCCCTGACCCGACCTTCCTTATTCTTCATAGTTCATAACCAGTTCTATCAGCTTGCCGTTTGCTTTTACATCATCTATTATCTTCTCGGTAATTATCTCACCGCTGTTTACAATGATCCCTCCGGAAGAATTGTAAATGGTCTTGGTTACCTTCTTACCTACCAGGTATTGTCTCTGACGCTGCTCAAACAGTTCTGCCGCACTCAGGTTATGTGGTTCCTGTACTGGTTTTTCTTCTTCAGCCTGCTGTGTGGCAATTTCGAGGCCCAATCCTGCGGCAGCTTCTTCACTGCTTGTTTCAAACGGTATCTCAAATCCGCTGTCCGGATTGTGATCTTCTATACTAAACAATTCTTTTTCTTTATCTTTGTATTCCTGTATCGGTACTTCCGGCTCAACAGCGATCTCCTGTTCCTGTGCTTCCGGTTCGGAATATCCGGTTTCGACCGCAGGGATAAAATCAATCGAGGCTATATTTTTTTTTTCGTCCTGGAACTCTTCTTTAAAAGCGCTGGGAGTTTCAATAAGCTGATCAATGAAATCGTCCTGAACAACAAGGAGATTTTTCCCGAATGTGATTATGCTGCTTCTGGGAATAATTCCGGACTTGATCCCGCTTTTGGCAGGTATGAACTCTACGCCGGTTATATTGTATGTATCCTGATCATTGATGAAAATATCACCGGTTTCGCCCAAAAGGCTGCCTTTTCTTGTCAATACACGGGTTCCCTGAACAGTGATATTTTTCTGCATAAGCTCAATAGCTGCTGGAATTTTAACTATATCGCTGATATCGTCAGGTTGTTGGATAGTTAATGCATATTCTCCGATTCCCAATACTCTTTCGGCGGGAATCACTCCGCCTGAAAGTGATCTGATGCCGCTGTCAATGACAAAGAAATCGATCGTCCCTTTTGAGGCATTTATAATAAGGCTTTTGACCTTTCCGATCTCATTCCCGTCAAAAATGCTCACCACCGGCAAGCCGATAATCTGCTGAGCAGTTTTCATCCTCAGCTACCCCCTTATATGGATATAGAATTTATTGAGCAAAATCTCACAATAAGAATTAATGATAGATTTAGTATAATAATATCAGTTTGAATCACTAATATCAATGATTTGTCGATAATTAATTCAAAGATTTCGCAAAATATCTTCTTTTTTTTCTAAATCTAACAATTGGCACTGGGATGATTCGAGAATTCTGCTGACAGAATCGGGCTGGTTTGTCTTTTTGTAAAGCGAACACAGATCGAGAAGGATCAAATACCTGAGTTCATCATCGGGATTCATTATCAGTGCCGCTTCATAGTTTGAGATAGCTCCATACAGATCCCTCTGGCTTTTCGATTCTATAGCCTTGTCCAAAAGCTTCATTATATCTTCCTGATTGTTATTATCATAAGGAATATTCATGACCTGTTCTGGTTCTTCGGGTTGGATCCGGTAAATATCGGCATCTTCAGTTTCTGTCGTTGCAGAAGCCTCATTTTCGGTTGCGAGGCCACTTTCATTATAAGTCACCTCATTCCCGGAATCAGCTGTATCAATAGCAGATGCCGTCTCCAGCGGAGCGTCCATCAACTGTTTAACAAGGCTTTCCCGAACCATGTCCGGTTCATCGGCTGCATTCGATGCCCATTTTTTTATTGCCGGCTGAAGCAGCAAGAAAATAATTATTGCAATCCCAAAAGTCACCACAAACGAAACAGCTAACGAAGCAGGTATAGAAAAATACAGTTCTCTTGCTATATGCTTTGCTGTCAATGGAGCAATAACAGCGCATATCATTGAAAGAACTGTACATACGACAAGATTTGCGATATTTTCTCTGTTGACTTGATTATTCTTTTTCATTATGAAATACAGTACCAGACTAATTGCTAATATTGCTCCGACTGCAACCAGACAATAGTGAAAATACATAATCAAGTACACTCCATCATCATTAGTAGAATTAACAACTAATATTTATATCGGTTATTTCCAATTAGATTTTACTGTTTTGCGAAAAAATTGTCTATACCTTCCTTTATACCCTTCGCAACAAGCTGCTGATATTCCAGAGTTCTGAATTTTGCCTCTTCATCAGCATTTGAAAGGAAGCCGCATTCTACCAATGCCGTAGGCACTTTCAGATCCCTGAATATCACGATTCGTTCTTTTTTGAGCAATGCCGTCCTTCTGTTTGTCGGATCGACAACAGAGACCAGGGCATTTTGAATACATTTGGCCAATCTTTCGCTGTCTACGGAGGAAGGCGGATAAAAAGTCTGCGCGCCATAGTATTTCGAATCAGAAAAACCATTCATGTGTATGCTTACAACTATGTCGGCTCCGCTTTCGTCAATAAACTTCTTCCTTCTTGTCAGATCATGCTTTCTTTTCTGATATATTTCTTTTGTCCCTTCGGGATAATTGAGCACATCCTCTGTCCGTGTCATAAGAACGGTATAGCCGTCTTGCTCAAGCAAGTCTTTCAACAGTTGTGCAATACGCAGATTAAGATCCTTTTCGGCAAGACTTGAATAATTGCTTACCACACCCGGATCCTCTCCTCCGTGCCCCGGATCGAGCACCACGACTGGTCCGCTCTTTTCCTTGACTGTTTCGGCTATGGGATTTGCCCCTCCGTCAATACTGAATATGGCTATGGACAAAAAGAGTATAAGCAGTATCAGCACGGCATTTTTTCTTTTTACCAAAACTATCATTCACAATCCCATCCCTAAGTGTATCTTTGTATTAAGATATTCAGGGGAGGGTTGGCCATATAACAAAAAAACGTATACGTTTGCTTTGTCCTGTTTTTTGTTCTTCTGAAGAGAGAAAACCGAAGCGAGGAAGAATCCTTGAATATGCTTAAATAAATATAAATCCTTCTCAGATAACATACAGGGCATGTTTCTGAGAAGGATGACAAGTACTTAGCGGTATTGCAGGCAATGATAATTATTTCCTCATCCGGCTATCCTTTCGGCCGGCGGGATTGCCTGCCCTGCCCGGCTTTTGCTTAGGCTTGATGCCCAGCTTCTGTCTTATAAAACTTACAATGTAAAATTCCTTATACCCGGCATAGTATCCCAGTCCTGCAATAACAATAAGTATCGCGAATGAAACGACATAATGGGCCGGGTCATCTCCCAGAAGCCTTGACAGCCAGTACAGAGGCCCTGCGAAACCCTGATAGAGCTTTCTTTTCAGCACCTGAAGATCCTCGGGAAATTTCAGCAACAGCAAAACCGCCTGGAACAAGACCAGAGGGATCATGCCTATAATGCCATAAAATACTCCTTTGTACGGCGGGGGATTTATGTTATACTGAGGCCTCTTCTCCTTGAATGCCATAACACGCATGTCCACATATACGATGTAGAAAAGAAACAGGAAAACCAAAAACGAGAATGCTGTCATGGCGTTCTGCAAGCCGCTGTCACTGGAAAGCGTAATGATGGGCATGGTGAATACAACAAAAAGAATAAGTGCGGTCATGTAATTGGCAGTTACCTTAAGTCCTCTCAACAATTGGGATATTATGCGATTATCCATATCAACCATCCTTTATATTACCGATGAAATCACGTGTGATCCGGGTTGTAAAGATTTTGGGCAATCCTGGCCAAAAAAATGCTTTTTATCCCTATAATAAAATATCAAATGGTTACCGTTTTGTACAGTAACAAAAGAAAAGGGTCATCCCGGCATATGCCCGGATGACCCAGGTGAGTGCAAATATCGAGTTCTTTTGCTTTGCTTTTTATATTTCTGCGCTTTCATAAGTGTTGGCCTCGACCTCTTCTGCTTCGGCCTGTTTGTTCGCAGACCTGCTTATTTCATAAACAGATTTCATGAGCGCGCCTGTACCAAGCAGCCAAATCGATATGTTCACTATGAACAATATTATGCGCGCTATGGTCGATACTCCCTGCAGTCCTTTAAGGATCTCCAGGATTATCTTTATTGCAGAAACAGCCGCAAGGCCGGCTGCCAGACGGGCCGGAACGCTTGCCTTCCTGTTCGTGATGATATTTCCAATCCACATTGAAACAGGAATATCAGCGAAAAGAACAGTCACCATGGTTACGAACAATATTGCCAGTGTGCTGAATAAAACGACTGAGCCTTTTAATATGAACAGCGCAAGTATCATAAGCAATATAAGGGCAAGGCTGCCTGCAACAAGGCTTCCCAGCGTAGCTATGCCGATTCCGGCTGAACTGAAGGGTTTGGCTTCGATGAAATCACCCGAACGGACAAAAAACCTCGGAAAGATCTTATATATCAGCAATGCGATCAAATAGTAGGCCAATAACGTAAAGATCTTCCTGATCAGGCTCCAGAGCGAAAGTGAAGACTGTGCCGCAGTAGTGTCGACCGGCTCGATACTTACATAGGAAAAGCTTCCTACCTGGACGTCGGATGGCACCGCATAAGCTTTGACTCCTTCATAAGTAAGCTTCCCCTTGATTACTGTTCCCGGCAGTATATCAAGTTTTCCATCCTCGGTCATGGTATTTATATTGACATCACCATCATACACACCTGACAGGGTAACGCTGCGCGCACGTATGGTCGTATTTCCCATCACCCTTCCTGCGGAGTTGACAGCTTCTCCCCAGTAATAGGCATTGCGCTTTACGACAGTATCCGCTCCAATGTTTACGATCGAAGCATATATCATCGCATTTCGTTCGATGGTGCAATTCGCTCTTACATCGGTGCCACCCACCCTGAGGCTTCCTCCGATGACGCCTTCAATGTTGACCTGAAGGCCGCCCGCTATCAGATCGCCTTCCACCTGACCTTTATTTGTAAGGGTTTGTGCAAACGCAATAAAATCTCCCAGAACCGTTCCTTCGTTTAATACCGTTGTGTCTGTTGTGATGAAATCGTCATTCACTACCTCTCCTGGCCCTACAATAGGATTTTCGCCGGCAGCTATGGCAATTGCCGTTCCTCCCAGCAGAACAGCTGATAACAGTAAACATGCGAAAACAATCCAGAATTTTCTCATTGTGACCCTCCTAAGATCATGTCGGTCCGGCAATACAGAACAAAAGAAAAAACTTGAACGGATTGCCAGATTTTCCTTATAACTTTCTACTATCTTATCACTATTCCATGAAGCAAACAACTTCCTTCATCGGTTTATATTTATGCTGCATTTTCATAAGCCCATTCTGTATATTTACAAAATGCCAGGGTTCAACTATATGATGATCACTGCCTAAAACAATCCTATCTGTGGATTTTCCTTGTCTTCTTCTTTGAGATAGCATCCAATGGCCGGAATGTTCGCCCTGTAGTATTCCGGATCATTCAATTTCGCTTCACTCAAGGGAGCCACTCTTCTGAGTACGCTTCCTTTCTTTGATTTCAGGACGTTGACACCTTGCGAGTCACGGGTGGTCTTGGGATTTATCTGGGATGTGTTGAATACAAGAACCTTGTCGATACTGCTGAATGCCGCAAAGTCGGCATCAGCTTCCAGATAGAATATGTCAACCAGCTTCGAGTCAGCATTGTATGCGTTTGACAGCTTTCTTCGGTTAGTTTTTGTAGCGTAGCTGGATAAGGGGATCTTGGCCATTTTGCCGTTCTCATATGCGAAAAGGAAATATCCTTCATAATTTTCTGTAGCATGCATCTTTATGATCTTTTCATCCTGTTCCAGCTTGAGGATATTATTGAGGTAATCGCCCAGAAGGCTTGTCTTGCTGTCCTGAAGCTCATGGACCTTGAGCTTGTAGACAGTGCATTTGTTCGAGAATAAAAGCAGATCGGCTTTGTTCTTCGTCTCTTCTTCCTGGATTATAAAGTCGTCATCCTTGAGTTTATGCTCGCCTGACGAACGCAATGATACAAGGGGTATCTTCTTTATATATCCCTGATCGGTCAAAAACAGCCTTACGTTATAATCCTCGATAAGGTTTTCAGTAGTTATTTCTTCAACATGTTCCTCGCCTATGATTTCCGTTCTTCTTTCCTGCCCGTATTTCTTCGAGATCTCTTCAAGCTGGGAGCAAATGATGTCGAGAACTCTGGAATCATGGGCCACTATGTCTTTCAGATCGGATATTTCCTTTTTCAGCTTGTTTATCTCGGAAGTATGCCTGAGTATATATTCGCGGTTAAGGTTCCTGAGCTTGATTTCTGCGATAAACTCAGCCTGCGCTTCGTCGATTCCGAAGCCTTCCATAAGGTTGGGAACCACAAGGTCTTCCTGCTCCGTATTGCGGATGATGACAATGGCTTTGTCTATATCGAGGAGTATCTTGGCCAGACCATTCAGAAGGTGAAGGGTTTCGCTTTTCTTTCTTATCTCGAATTCCGACTTCCTTCTGATGCAGTCCATGCGGAACTGGATCCAGTGGTCAAGGATACCCGCAACTCCCAGAACCATCGGCTTCTGATCGATAAGTATGTTGAAATTGCAGCCGAAGCTGTCCTGAAGAGGAGTCAGTCTGAAAAGCTTGTTCATGATCTCATCAGGATCGCTGTTTTTCTTTATGTCGATGGTTATTTTAAGGCCCTCCAGATCGGTTTCATCCCGAACATCGGTTATGTCCTTGATCTTGCCTGCCTTTATTATCCCGGCTATCGCCTCGATGATAGCCTCTGTGGTAGTGGTATAGGGGATCTCATAGATATCTATGCAGCTGTTCTTTTTATCGAAACGGTATTTTGCCCTGACCCTGAATGAGCCCCTGCCTGTTTCATAAATCCTGCGCATCTCCTGCTCATTAAGTATCAGCTGGCCTCCGGTGGGAAAATCCGGAGCCTTAAGATATCTCATCAGATCGATATTGTCCTCTTTTATGTAAGCTATTGTCGCTTCACAGACCTCTCTCAGATTGAAGCTGCAGATGTTGCTTGCCATACCTACAGCTATGCCCTGATTCGGGTTGACCAGTATATTTGGAAATACAGTTGGAAGCAGCATGGGTTCCTTCATGGTTCCGTCATAGTTGTCGATGAAGTCCACAGTGTCTTTATCAATGTCCCTGAACAACTCTTCGCTTATGGGTGCAAGCTTGACCTCGGTATAACGGGGTGCTGCGAACTTCATATCACGTGAGAAGACCTTACCGAAATTACCCTTGGATTCGACCAGAGGATGCAAAAGGGCCATATTTCCGGTAGTCAGCCTTACCAGGGTTTCATATATAGCCATATCGCCGTGGGGATTCAGCTTCATGGTTTGCCCCACGACATTTGCGGATTTGGTCTTCTGCCCCTTAAGCAACCCCATTTTGTACATGGTGTAAAGAAGCTTCCTGTGCGAGGGTTTCAAACCGTCGATCTCAGGAATTGCCCGGGAAACGATCACGCTCATCGCATAGGGCATGTAATTGACCTTCAGCGTATCCACTATTTTTTGCTCTATATGCTTGTTGTCCATAAGAATTTCATTGCTCCTTTATTTAAGACATAATAAAGCTTGCGGTGTCTGTCATAAAGATTCTTCGGTCGCTCCGCTCCCTCAGAATGACACTGAAAATACTTTGAAGCATTTCTCTCTGTCATCCTGAACGGAACGAAGTGCAGTAAAGGATCTTGTATAGATTCTTCGCTTCGCTCAGAATGACATCAAAGAGACGACTTTCGTCAAACCTGAATGACACAGAAAATACTTCGAAGCATTTCCCTCTGTCATCCTGAACGGAACGAAGTGCAGTAAAGGATCTTGTGAGTCAAAGCCTCCGTCCCCAAAACTCATCAGCTCACGTCGATCAGCTCCATATACTCATGTCCGTGCTCGGATATATAGTCCTTGCGCCCCTGGAGGTTGTCACCCAGAAGCAGGTCAAAAAATTTCTGCGTATTTTCGATATCATCGGGAACAACTTTTATAAGACGACGGGTCTCGGGATTCATCGTAGTCGCCCACATCATTTCCGGTTCGTTCTCGCCAAGGCCTTTGGATCTCTGTATAGTCACTTTCTGGTCCTTAAGCTTCTCCAGTATCTTTTGCTTTTCCAGCTCATTATAGGCAAAATAGCTTTTCCCTTTGGCGGTTATCTCGAACAGCGGAGATTCTGCTATGTAAACCTTCCCCTTTTCTATAAGGGTAGGTGTCAGCCGGTAGAGCATGGCCAGAATCAGGGTTCTGATCTGATAGCCGTCAACATCGGCATCGGTACAGATAATGATCTTGCTCCACTTCAGATTGTCGAGATCGAAAGAGCTAAGATCCTTGTTGTGCTTTGATCTGATCTCAACTCCGCAGCCAAGAACCTTTATCAGATCAACAATGATCTCGCTTCTGAATATGCTGTCATACTCAGCCTTGAGACAGTTTAGGATCTTTCCCCTGACAGGCATTATAGCCTGGAACTCACTGTCTCTGGCCATCTTGACCGATCCCAGCGCAGAATCGCCTTCAACGATGTAAAGTTCTCTTTTGCTTATATCTTTGCTTCTGCAGTCCACAAACTTCTTGACGCGGCTCGATATGTCCATTGCTCCGCTGAGCTTCTTCTTAACGTCTATCCTTGCCCTTTCGGCCGATTCCCGGCTCCTCTTGTTTATGAGAACCTGTGAGGCTATTTTCTCTGCCTCTTCCTTATTCTCGATCAGATACACCTCAAGCTGCTGCTTGAGGAAATCGGTAAGGGCTTCCTGAATGAATTTGTTGCTGATAGCTTTTTTGGTCTGGTTCTCATAGCTTGTCATGGTTGAAAAAGTGTTGGTGATAAGAATAAGGCTGTCCTCGATATCGCTGAACGTTATCCTGCTCTCGTTCTTATTGTACTTGTTATTGTTCTTCAGATATTTGTCCAGCTCTGCAACGAAAGCTGCCTTAACGGCTTTGTCAGGCGCACCTCCGTGCTCAAGCCAGCTTGAATTATGATAATACTGTATGGTGTTCACTTCATTGTTAAAGCAGAAAGCGATCTCCATCTTGACCTTGTACTCGGGTTTGTCCTCACGGTCTCTTCCGCGGGCGAAACCCTCGAAGCGACAGGGCTTTGTCATCTCCTTCCCTGCACTTAATTCAGCAACATAGTCAATGATTCCGTTTTCGTAAACGAAGGTTTCTGTTGTACCACTTTCTTCGTCTGTAAATTCAAAAACAAGTCCGGCATTGACAACTGCCTGCCTTTTTAAAACATCCCTGAAGTAGTCGGCGGGAATATTGATATCAGTGAAAACTTCCCGGTCAGGTTTCCAGGTCTGAATAGAGCCTGTATGCTCATAATTAGCCGGAGTTTTTTTAAGCCCGCCTATATTGTTGCCTTTTTCAAAATGCAGCTCATATTTGTAACCATCCCGAAAGACAGTTACATCCATATACTCCGAACTGTATTGGGTGGCACATGCGCCGAGGCCGTTCAATCCCAGTGCGTATTCATAGTTTTCACCTGTATTGTTGGAGTATTTTCCTCCTGCATACAGCTCACAGAATACCAGTTCCCAGTTATAGCGCCCTTCCTTCGGATTGTAATCCAGCGGGATCCCGCGGCCCTGATCTTCAATGGTTATGGAGCAGTCCCTGTGCCTGGTGACCTTTATCAGCTTACCATAGCCCTCTCTGGCTTCATCTATGGAATTTGACAGGATCTCAAAGAATGAATGCTGGCAGCCTTCCAGTCCATCCGATCCGAATATTACCGCAGGTCTGAGCCTGACCCTGTCGGCTCCTTTCAGTGAGGTAATACTATCATTTCCGTAGTTTTTCTTATGTCTGGCAGACATTCTTTCACTCCCAACGTACTTTTAAGGCTCACATTGACGACGCCCGTACTGGCATTTCCGGAACATTCAATGACAAGCCCGTTATATTCTTTGGTCAGCGTTATTTTTTCCGCACCTTTATTATATTCTTTGCAAGCATCGCTGAAAAACAGCGAACACAGACCCATGGATTGCTTTTCATCAAAAATCGGTTTTAAATAATCCTTGGCAAGCCTGATCACTTTGTTCACATCTTTTAATCCGAACTCAGGCAGCTTGCTTCCGTCTGCCGTGATAACGACGTTGATCTCTCCGCCGTTCTTTTTAGCATTTATCGTTACTATTTTGTCGCTTGAAGAAAAATTCAGCTCTTTGAGTTTACCCATACTTATTGCCAGATCTTCGAGCCCTGTTTTGATCGATTCCAAAGTACGGGTCTCAACCTTTTCAAAAAGTCCTCCCCTTTCCTCAGTGAGACCTACGCCGGCCATAACGGTACTGGGGCTGAGCACAGCGATGCATAATGATGCAAACAGCAATACACTTAATAATGATACCACAAACTTTTTAACCATAGTAACCTCCATGCATTTTTTAGTTTTTAACAGTGGAAACATCATGGAGGGAGGCTTATCGAGCAATTATCCTCCCTGATCTTCGTTCAGAATTATGATGTCCAAACAGGGAAGAAACTTGCATGAAAATTCTCAATTTATACTAATGAAATAAAAATGTAATATTGCCTCTGCCATAAATTATACCAAACATTTGTTCTTTATAAAATATGAAAAAAATATGTTGACAAACCTTGCCTTCTATTGTACTATTGTATTAAGCGCTTAATACAATAGTACAAAGAGGTGATACAATGCCTTGGGATTTCAAGCCCGACAGACCTATATATACACAGCTTATCGAACAGATCGAGCTAAAGATATTTTCAGGTGAATTCCCGCCGGGAAGCAAACTTCCCTCGGTCCGCGACATAGCCCAGGAGGCGTCGGTAAATCCGAACACAATGCAGAGAGCTTTGGCCAAGCTTGAGGAGGACGGACTTGTAGTAACACACCGCACCAGCGGAAGATCAGTAACGGAGGATATTGAAATGATCAGGAAAGCTAAAAATCGGCTGGCAAAACGTCAGATAGCCGAATTTCTTGAAAAAATGAAGCTGATGGGATTCGAAAAAACGGAAACCCTCGCCCTGATATCTGACATGTTGGAGGAGATGAAAAAATGAATGCTATTTTGGAATGCAATAATCTGAAAAAGAGCTTCGGAACAAAACTGGCGTTGGCCGGCATAGATTTGAAGGTTGAACGTGGGAGGATCGTAGGTCTTCTCGGGCCCAACGGCAGCGGTAAAACTACGCTTATAAAGCTTGCCAACAGTCTTCTGACTCCTACCGAAGGCAGCATACTCATAGGAGGAAAAAAACCGGGAGTTGAAACTAAAAAAATAGTTTCTTACCTTCCCGAAAAAACATATCTGAACAACTGGATGAAGGTCCATCAGATAATAGAATTCTTTGCGGATTTTTATGAGGATTTTAGACCCGAAAAAGCCTATGATATGCTGAAAAGGCTAAATATTGACCCTGCAGACAGGCTGAAGAACCTTTCAAAGGGAACCAAGGAGAAGGTCCAGCTGATCCTTGTCATGAGCCGGGAAGCAGAGCTGTATCTTCTTGATGAGCCCATCGGCGGGGTTGACCCCGCAGCCAGGGATTATATCCTTGAAACAATAATAAGCAATTACAGCGACAATGCGACAGTCATCATCTCCACCCATCTGATAGCAGACATAGAAAAAATACTTGATGACGTGATTTTCATAAAAGAAGGAACGGTTGTTTTGTCATCTGATGTAGACAGCATCAGGGACGAGAAGGGCAAATCGGTGGATGCCCTGTTCAGGGAGGTGTTCAAATGTTAGGAAAGCTTTTGAAGTATGAGATAAAAGCCACCGGGAGAATTTTTCTTCCGCTTTATCTGGTTTTGATCCTGTTTGCTATCGTAAATTATTTTATGGGATTCAGCTCTGGTGAATTTACTTCTACCCAGTTTATAACCTTTACTCTTTATATACTCATACTTGTCGGAATGTTCGTGATAAGTTTTGTTGTCATGATACAGCGCTTTTATAAAAACCTGTTGTCTGAGGAAGGCTATCTTTCATTCACGCTTCCGGTAGAACCATGGAAACATATTGTCTGCAAGCTGATGGTGTCATCCATGTGGACGATCCTGAGCGTTATTACCGCTATCATATCGGTAATAATAATAGCTATGCAGGAAGTGACTTTAGGAGAAATCTTCAAAGGCATAAGCAATGTTTGGTCAATGATGTACCAGGAATTCGGGGATAAGCTGTACATGTATGTCATCCAAGTGGTCGCAGGAATTATAGTCGGACTTGCGACAAGCACCCTGATTTTATACGCTGCCATGGCTATCGGACACCTTTCGAACAATCATAAGGTATTGGCATCGATCGGTTCATTCCTGGGGCTTTATACACTGGGTCAGATCTTGGCAAGCTTGATATTCCTGCTGCCATTATTTAAAAATCAGAAGTCCTATTCCTATATCAACAGCATGGGGTTCCAGGAACTTCCTGCCGGATTCATATGGGGAGCCATCGCTTTGTCGGCGGTTTATGGTCTGGTATACTTTATAATCACCAATCATATCCTGAACAAACGACTCAATCTGGAATAGCATGATCAAAGCCGGCATGATGCAAAAGCACGTCATGCCGGCTTCTTTATTCAGTTATAATACAGTAATGTCAAATCAATATTGTATTGCAAATAAATAATAAAGAGGTCTTATGTCAAGACCTCCTGTATCACGTATTATTTACTTAATTCTGGATGGGCAAACCTGTGCCGTCTCACGAAGCCGGATCTACTTCCCTCTTTTTCTTTTTGACTGACGGCAGAGCTTTGCGCTGCTCGCCGTAAATCAATACGGGCTGCTGATTGTTGATTACGGTATCTTTCGTTATTATACACTTTTCAACATTTTCAACAGACGGGATATCATACATAACATCCAGCATGATATCCTCCATTATAGCTCTGAGCCCGCGGGCTCCTATCTTTCTTTCGATAGCCCTGTCAGCAATGGCTTCCAATGCCTCATTTTCAACCTCCAGAGCAACACCGTCAAGCTCGAACAGCTTCTTGTATTGCTTGACCAGCGCATTTCTGGGCTTTGTAAGGATATCCATGAGGGCTTCCTTGTCCAGTTGATTCAATGTCACCACAATGGGCAGTCTTCCTACGAACTCAGGAATCAAACCGTATTTCAGCAGGTCCTGGGGATTTACCTGGGCAAACAGTTCGCCCACATTTTTCTCTTTCCTGCTCTCCACTTTAGCCCCGAATCCCATGGTCTTCTTTCCTATACGGTTTTCTATGATCTTGTCCAGACCTTCAAAAGCACCACCGCAAATAAACAAAATGTTTGTGGTGTCTATCTGGATGAACTCCTGATGAGGATGCTTTCTTCCTCCCTGGGGAGGCACAGACGCCATCGTTCCTTCAAGTATCTTCAGAAGCGCCTGCTGGACACCTTCACCGCTTACATCCCTTGTGATCGACGGGTTATCTGATTTCCGGGAGATCTTGTCTACCTCGTCGATGTATATGATGCCTTTTTCAGCTCGTTCGATATCATAATCTGCAGCCTGTATAAGCTTCAGGAGAATGTTCTCAACGTCCTCGCCCACATAGCCCGCTTCGGTAAGTGAAGTGGCATCTGCTATGGCGAAAGGAACATTCAGTATCTTGGCCAATGTCTGTGCAAGGTAGGTTTTACCGCAACCTGTCGGACCCATCAGCAGGATGTTGCTTTTCTGAAGCTCGACATCGCCGCGTGATCCTTCGTTGTAAATACGTTTGTAATGGTTGTAAACTGCCACTGACAGGGTTCGCTTGGCTTTCTCCTGACCAATGACATACTCGTCAAGTATCCTTTTTATTTCCCTTGGCTTGGGGATCTCATCAAGAGGCTTGTCGACATGGACATCCTCAAATTCTTCTTCAATTATCTCGGAACAGAGCTCTATGCATTCGTTGCAAATATATACGCCCGGACCGGCGACTATCCGGTTGACCTGCTCCTGAGATTTCCCGCAAAAAGAGCATTTTACCTGCTTCTTTTCATCATATCTCGCCATTTTATCCCCCCTTTACTCTGGGCTCCATAACCTGGTCAATCAATCCATAATCCTTTGCTTCGGTCGCGCTCATGAAATAATCTCTCTCAACGTCTATTTCAATCTTGGAAAGGGGTTGACCTGTCCTTTCACTTAATATTTCATTTAAACGCTGTTTCATCTTTATGATCCATTCGGCATGGATCTTGATGTCGGTAGCCTGTCCTCTCGCACCGCCGATAGGCTGATGGATCATTATGGTGCTGTTGGGCAATGCAAAACGCTTTCCTTTTGCGCCGGCGGCAAGAAGAAATGCTCCCATGCTTGCTGCCAGGCCGACACAAATGGTCGAAACATCGCATTTTACATGCTGCATGGTATCATAAATAGCCATTCCTGCTGTAATGGATCCTCCCGGGCTATTTATGTAAAGCTGAATGTCCTTATCAGGGTCTTCGGCTTCCAGAAACAGCATTTGTGCAACAACCAGACTTGCTGTGACATCATTGACTTCATCGCTTAAGACTATTATTCTATCCTTTAAAAGCCTTGAGTAGATATCATAGGATCTTTCTCCTCTGCTGCTCTGCTCTATCACTATAGGTACCAATGACATAAACATACCTCCTCACTATGTATCCAAAACACGGTGCTTTATATAGGTTACCAAAGCAACCGGTGTTTTAGTCAGTTTTCCCGGAAAGAATTTTATTCCTTCGCATTTTCAACGAGCAGTTTTATAGTTTTTCTCCGCTCAATTGAATCCTTAATATATTCTATATCGTCATCATGTAAATGTTTCTTCATTTCCTCAACAGGCTGATTGTACCTGGAAGCCATCTGTTCAAGCTCAGCATCGTACTCTTCAGGTGTGGCAATGATATTTTCTGCTTCAGCGATCTTTTCAAGAACCAGCTGGGTCTTTATGTCCTCAAGAGCGCTTTCGCGATAATCTGCTCTGATCTTTTCCATATCTGTACCCATCATTTTCGCATAGGTCTCAAGGTTCATGCCCTGATAGCGAAGCTGAAGGTCAAAATGACGCATCATTTCATCCAGGCGGCGTTCTACCATTACATCGGGTATATCGACCGTAGCATTGTCTACTGCCTTCTTGACCAGCTCTTCCTCATACTTTCTGTCTGCCCTTGCCTGAGCCTGCTCGGTAAGCTTTTTCCTTATATCGGCCTTGAACTCTTCCAGGGTCTCGAATTCACTTACATCAGATGCAAACTCATCGTTTACTTCTGGCAGCTGCTTGAACTTGATCTCATTGATTTTTACCTTGAATACGGCAGCTTTACCCTTGAGCTCCTCAGCGTGATAATCTTCAGGGAATCTGACATTCACTTCGACTTCATCGTTCAGATTAGCTCCTATGAGCTGATCCTCAAAACCGGGGATAAAAGTCCCGGAGCCGATTGTGAGGTTATATCCTTTGGCTTCTCCGCCCTTGAAAGGCACTCCGTCCACACTTCCGACATAATCGATATTGACTATGTCTCCGTTTGCAACGGGACGATCCTCTACCGATACGAGCTTGGAATTTCTCTCAACGATCCTCTTCAGCTCATCCTCAACATCCTCTTCGGTTACGACCACAGGCTCTTTTGCAACTTCGAGGCCTTTGTATTCGCCAAGCTCCACCTCGGGCTTGACGGTGACCGTAGCTGTGAAAATAAGAGGCTTGCCGCTTCCGATCTGAACTATATCAATCTCCGGCCTGTCAACAGGATGGAGATCATTTTCTTCTACAGCTTTGTCGTAAGCATCGGCACATGCATAATTTATTGCATCCTCATAAAGGACCTGTTCACCATAATACCTTTCGACCAGACTGCGGGGAGCTTTGCCCTTTCTGAAGCCGGGTATGTTGAAACGCGCTCTGTTTTTGCTGAAGGCTTTATCCATGCACTGATCAAACACCTGGGCATCAACTTCGATTTCGAGTTTTACTACATTTTTTTCGATTTTTTCAATTTTTACACTCATGTGTGTTCCTCCAAATGATTTTATTTAATTCGGTTTCATTCTTAACATGCCTTGCATATCTCCGAAACATGCTTGCATATTATCATATCATAGTCATTATTTCAATCCAATAGTCCTTAATGCTTACGGTTTTCAGTCTCTTTTCATGCAATCCTCACGGGATCGAAACCGATGATGTTGCACGAAACCAGATGATACCGCATATTATCGATGATTTCATTTTTCCACAGATCATTCGCCTTACTGTGTATATGCCCGTAAACGCAGATGCTGACACCAAATTCCTTCAGCAGGAACGAAAAATCGTTCGGCTTGTGCTTAGTGTCAAAAGGGGGGTAATGGAGCATGGCTATTATTTTTTTTCCTGCTTTGTTTCCTTCCTTCAGAGAAATCCTGACCCTTTCCAGTTCACGACGGTATATTTTCCCGTCTTCCTCGCTGAAGTCGTCATCATCTGTGGGTTTCCAGCCTCTCGAGCCGCAGATCACATAGCCGTCGGCCTCATACATATTGTTATGAAGCATCCTCAGCGACTTGTAACCTCTTTCTTCGCAATACCTTTCAAATTTCTGACGCGTACTCCACCAGTAATCATGGTTGCCTTTCGTCATGATCTTTATTCCGGGCAATGCATCCAGAAAGGCGAAATCAGGATCCGTTTCATCAAGGTTTATCCCCCAGGAAATATCTCCGGGGATAAGAACATAATCGTCATTTCTGATTTTGCGGGTCCAGTTTTTCCTTATGATCCCTGTATGGTCTCCCCAGCCGAATATGTCCATCGGTTTGTTTGTCCCCAGGGAGAGATGCAAATCGGAAATAGCAAATATAGCCATCCAACACTTCCTTTATTCGTGGTTGTCAACCATGGCAAAGCTGATGACACCCTCTGCGGCAATGGCTCCGTCTACTGTAGCTTTGACCGCCACCTTCCCCATCCCTCTCCTGAATGCCAGAAATTCGACTTCCAGCAGAAGAACATCACCGGGAACGACCTGACGTCTGAATTTCATGCTTTCTATCCCTGTAAACAGACCGAGCTTGCCTTTATTATCGGGTAGCAGCAGCCCTCCTGCACATGCGCATTGGGCAAGGGCTTCCACTATAAGTACCCCGGGCATGATCGGGTTATTGGGAAAATGACCCTGAAAGTAAGGCTCATTGTTAGTCACATTTTTTATTCCTGCAACCTTCATGCCGGGCACTATCTGTGTCAGACCTTCATCGGGAAGCAGTATAAGTTTATCCAGAAGCAGCATGGGATATCTATGAGGCAATATTTTACTTATATCTGAAGAATTCAATTCTTTTCTGATTTCCTGCATAAAAAACCTCCTATTCCTGCTCCCAGTTATGCCATATGTTCTGGACATCGTCATGGTCCTCAAGTCTGTCTATCAGTTTCTCCATTTTTTCAACAGCCTCAGGATCAGTAAGTTCGGTAGTGGTTTTGGGAACCATGGTGACCTCGGCTGACAGGAACGTTAATCCTTTTTTCTCAAGAGCATCGCATACACCAGAGAAATCCCCAGGTTCGGTCAATATTTCATAATATTCGTCTTCACTGTTGAAATCCTCGGCTCCGGCATCCAAAGCGGCCATCATCAGATCATCCTCATCGATGGAGGGATCCTTCTCGATGATGATCTGGCCCTTCTGATCAAAAAGGAATGAAACGCAGCCGGTGGTGCCCAGATTTCCGCCGAACTTGTCAAATATATGCCTTATATCTCCGGCTGTTCTGTTGCGGTTATCAGTATAAGCCTCGACAATAACGGCCACACCGCTGGGACCGTATCCTTCATAGGTAATAACCTCGTAATTTGCTCCGTCGCCCTCTCCTGCAGCCTTTTTTATGCTCCTCTGGATGGATTCGTTGGGCATATTGTTGGCTTTCGCCTTGGCTATAACGTCCTTCAGTTTAGAGTTTACCGCCGGGTCAGGTCCTCCGCTTCTTACAGCAATGGCTATTTCACGCCCAATCTTTGTAAACAGTTTTCCTTTCTGGGAATCGGTCTTTTCTTTTTTACGCTTGATATTGTTCCACTTTGAATGACCTGACATAAAAACACCCTCTTTACTCTTTTTTTTCCTTATTTTTATCTTCTAAAACATTTCCTTTGTCATCGACCCGGATATCCTCGATACCTGCTTCCTCAAGGAGCAGCACACCTCCGGTTATTTCCCGTATCTGGCTTTCCAGGAACTCCTTCCGTTCTGCCGGCGAGTAAACGGTAAATTTCACCACATCGGTGTATTCGGTATCAGCAATGATAAAATCCTCACTTAACAGCATATTCTGGATCTTGCCGGACAGATGATATTCTACGGGTAATCTTAATTTAAGGCAAGACTTTACCCATATCTCTCCGCCGTCCTCCAGCCCTCCTGCACAGGCTTTACCATACGCCCTGACCAGTCCCCCGGCCCCGAGTAAAATTCCGCCGAAATATCTGGTCACAACCACGACCACATTATGGAGCCCTTTTTTCTTTATAACCTCAAGCATCGGCAAGCCTGCCGTTCCCTGAGGTTCTCCGTCATCACTGTATCTCTGGTATAAAGAATCAGTCCCTACAGAATATGCATAGCAATTATGTGTTGCATCCCAACAGGATGTTTTGATTGACTGAATGAAGTCCAGAGCTTCAGACTCGGTTTGTACGGGCCTGGCCCGGGCTATAAACCGCGACCGTTTTTCTTCAAGCAGGAAATATCCTTCTCTCATCAGGGTCTTATAGCTTTTCAATTTTTATACCTCATTTAAAAAGGATGGCATATGGTCAAATAACGACCTGCAGCCACCCTTCATTTTATCAGATTGCTATTTATCTGTTCAACCGTTTATACTTCCGGATTCTTTCCCAGTTTTTCGCACAGCTTTTTGTAGGATTGCATAGTCAGAGACTTGTCCTGGCTGTAGGTTATCATGTCAAGGGCGTCTGAGATATTGAAAAATCCTCCCTTTGAGTATTTTTCCGGCTCGTTTATCTGGAAACTGTCATCATCAGTCTGCATTATATACCAGGCGATACGGTTGCATACAGGCTTTTGTCTTGTGATGGAATAAAACTCATAATATGTCCTGCCTGCCTGCTCGACGATCTTTCCCCTGATACCTACTTCTTCGAAGACTCTCCTGACTGCGGCGTCTTCAGGTTTTTCCCCGTTTTTTATAAGACCCTTGGGCATCACCCATTCTTTTTTCTCATTCAGGATAAGAAAAACCTTGTCACCATAGAAAATCACGCCGCCGGCACAATCTCTTAAAAGCATTTTATATCCCTTCCTATCTTTAATAAACCTACCCACAAAAAAAAGGCACTGTGTATTTATTTTATAAATAATTCCCTAACTCGTGCCCCCAGCTCAATTAATATGAACTGATAATACTATATATAATAAAGGAGGAACAAGAATCATCAGTATCACTTAAATGTATACCATTTATTTTTTAATTTAAACATTGATTTTTTTCAATTCGGACATTTTGTTCATAAACTGCCGGCGTGGTGCTGAAAATCAGCTTTCGCACACGCCGGCCGGCCATATCATATATCAGAATTCAGGTTCTATAAGCCCGTATCTTCCGTCTTTGCGCCGGTATATCACGTTTACCGTCTCGGTATCGGAGTTTATGAAAACATAAAAGTTATGTGAGAGAAGGTTCATCTGAAGGATCGCTTCTTCGGTATTCATCGGCTTCAACGGGAAGCGTTTTGTTTTAACAATGTCATAATCCTCTTCTTCGTCGATATCTTCATTGATGTTGAAGTTCTCGGGTACCATCGCCTCCTGACGTAATTGTTTGCCGAGCTTTGTCTTATGCTTTCTTATCTGCCTTTCCAGCTTTTCAACGACCATATCCATTGAAGCGTACATATCGTTGCTGCTCTCTTCGGCTCTGATGATGGTTCCGTCTGAATATATGGCCGTTTCAAAGATGTATCGATCCTTCTCGACTTTGAAGGTTATCACGGCTTCGGCGTCAGGCTTGAAGAACCTTTCGAACTTGCCTATTTTTTTGACAGCTTTATCATGCATAGCCTGTGTTACATTTACCTGTTTTCCTCTGATGGTGTATTTCATAACAACAACCCCTCTCTGTGCATGCAATCAATAATTTATATTTCGATATTACCCAAAATAATCCGTTTCAAATCAGCCAACTTATCCCCAAAATTATCACAAGCTTGTCAACAGCCGGTTTTTCTTGTGTATAATTTCTGTGGATACTGTGGAAATCCCGTCGGAGAAGTCTGAGTATAAAAAAAACGGCAGATATTATCTACCGTTTTTTATGCTTTGATATCCGGTTTGTCCATTATTTCCTTATGAACATCTGAACAAATACATATCCGTATTTTGTGCTCTTGGAAATACCAATACCCGTATAGTTGTAATTCGGGTTCAGGATATTGTTCCTATGGCCCTCCGACTTCATCCATGAACTTACAGCACCTTCAACAGTTGAGTTTCCTGCAATATTCTCAGCTGCGGCTTTGAATGAGATGCCGAACTGTCTCATCATATCAAAGGGAGAACCATATGTCGGTGAATAATGTGAGAAATAATTGTTCTTTGTCATATCATCTGCCTTGGTCCTGGCCACCTTCATAAGCTCAGGATCTGCAGCAAGAGGCGGGATGTTGTTCTTTGCCCTCTCCTGATTTATCAGATCGAGCAGCAGTTTTTCCTGCTGTGACAGATCTGTGGATTCCTTGCCCGGCTCAGGTTCAGGGGTGGCAGCAGGCGGTGCTTTTGACGGTGCCGGGGTTGCAGGCGCCGGAGCTGCGGGTTTGCCGGTGTTGATATTTTCAGCGTTGGCCAGATATGGACCGTATACACACCCTACCTTGCCTGAATCAGGGTCAAATACAGCATACCAGTCTCCTATTTTCGCCAGGACGTTCAGCCATTTGTTCTTTTTGAACTGACCTATCACGTCATGATCCAGAGAAGGTCCGTTCCTTAAATTTAGTTTGTTCACTATTACCACGCCGCTTATAAAGTCAACCTTTTCAAATGTTTGCGCCGCTTCGGCCTTCTGATACTGACTGCCTGAAAATGCAATAAGGCAAAATGCCATTATAACAACCATCGACGCAGCAAAAATACGTTTTTTCATAGTCTCCCTCCATAACCCAATTAAGATTTCACACATAGTATTCACGTTTTTTTCAGTAATTATTTGATGCACTGAATCTTTTTTACTTACGGGAATACAATGCAAATCTCAAAACGTATTCTTGCCACAAAATCTTAAAATAACACCCGAAGGATATTAATTTGATCGTGTTTTTATTGCTTTTCCAGGAGCCCAGATATCTCATCCTGAGTGAAGCGATATTTTTTATTGCAGAAGTGGCATACAAGTTCCGCTCCTGTTTCATCTCCGGCGATCTCTTCCAGATCCTTCCGTCCGAGAGCCATCAGATTCCTTTGCATACGTTCCCTGGAGCAATAGCATTTGTAGCTTACAGGAACAGGGTCGAAAACTTCCAGGTCACCATCGGGGAATAGTAACCTTATGATGTTCTCAGGTGTTTTTCCCTGATGTATGACAGCTGTTATCGATTCTATTCTGGAAATGCCCTTCTCGACTTTTTCTATGGCCTCTTCTCCCGCATCGGGCATAAGCTGTATGAAAAAGCCTCCGGCAGCAAGGACCTTGCCTTCAGCACCTATAAGGACACCCAGGTTCATAGCAGTCGGGGTTTGTTCCGAAAATGCATAATAATATGTCAGATCCTCGGCTATCTCACCCGAAACCAGATCGACACTGCCTATATATGGCTCCTTCAGGCCCAGATCTTTTATGACGTTCAGATATCCTGAACCAACTGCGGTTTTTATATCGAATTTACCCTTGTCATTCAGAGGGACGTCAAAATTCGGGTTGTGCACATACCCCCGTACACCTGCCTGGTAGTCGGTAACTGCCACTATACCCCCTATGGGACCGTCACCCTTTATCTGTATTGTAATTGTCTGATTTATGGCCTTAAGGGTCTGGCTCATGAGAGCAGCTCCCGTCAGGACCCTTCCAAGGGCTACGGTCGGCGTTGGGTTCATATTATGGAGTATTCTTGCCTTTTCCACTGTTTCGGTCGTTACCGCTGCAAATACACGTATTTGTCCGTTATGAGCCATGGCTTTTGCGATATAGTCGTTCATAAGTTACACTCCTGTTTTCTTTGTATTTTATTTCATTTTGCAAAAATCCTTCCTGAAGAACATACGATGTATGTTCTTTGGGGCTGTCTCAAAATAATAATATAGCCATGCTGTTCAGATCTTCCTGCTGTCCTCGTCGCAGGAAGTTGTTAATGCTCAAGTTTGCTCTCACGAGGTCGCTGGCAATCGCACCTTCCGGGCGCGTGCCGGCTAAAATCTGCTTCCGGCAGATTTTACCTCGTTCGAGCTGCACTGTTCGCATTACAACATTCAACTGCTCCTGCGGAGGCAGTTCATCTCTGAACAGCATGTCCTAGTAGAGACTTTTGAGACAGTCCCTTTCGTCAGAATGCCATGCAGTTCCGCTGGGATCAGACCTGTAACTGAACGAGCATTGGAATGATCCCGACACCCATAATGAGTCAAAGTGTCCGTCCCCTAAACTCACTCGCACTGGATACCCGTGGTGTAGCTTAAGTTGGGGAAAAGGTCGTCGATACCCTCATTTGAGAATATCCGCCTGAATACTGTATTTATGTGGTTAGCAGCTGTATCGGCCGCTTCCTCCAGTATCTCGGCGACCGAACTTTCCCAGGTATCTCCTTTTACGAAGGGATTGACCCATGTCCGCTTTTTTTTGTTGGTCCAGTCGACAGTATCGTCAGGTTCTACAGGATAAGGATACTTGGGAGGTTTGATGCCTCCACCCGTAAGATTTTCAAGCCAGTGGACCAATGCTTTTTTCCAGCCTTTGGGATCATACAGCAGGTCATGTCCCCTGTAAAAGTCCCTCAATATTTTATTGAGCTCCTTTTCCGACACTTCCATACCGTAAATATCCCTGAAGGCTTCGATGAGAAAATCCGACACGCCTTCAGGCCAGTGTTTGCCTATATATACCAGTCTGCTCGTCTTTTCCTTATATGCATGCCTTCCTTTTTTTTCTCTCCAGTATATAACGTCAAGTGCTGTTTCGACCTGCATGTGGGTAACGGTCACTGGGGTCCCGTCAACTCCCCATATCCATTGATCCGCAGCCCAGAATACATAGGGATGAAGCAGCCTGTCCAGGGTAAAATGACAAATAAAGCCGCACATATATATTGCGATGTTCATCCATCTTTTATCATAGGATACATCCTGAAGCTTCCCGAACCCCTTAAGAAGGAAAGCCCCGGTCCTTTCCTCATGCATCACGTCTCCCAGCTCTTTCAGGGCCCCTTTCCCTCTTCCCGGGAAACAATCATAGAAGAACAGCGGGTCCGGACCCTGAGCACCCAAATGATAAAGAGAGCGTTTTTTATTAACGCCCTCGTATATTCTGCGACTTTCTATTCTTTTAACGACTTCGTCGGCCAAAATGATATGGGTCAGAAAATCGGCCATACATATGGTCATTCCTTTCCGGTAAGGTACTGCATATCAGGCAGAGAATTCTTCGGGCCTTTCATCCGATAATCCGAAATAATAAAGGAGAGCTTCCCGGATCCTTTTTGATGCTTTGCCATCCCCATAGGGATTCACTGCCTTTGCCATTCTTTGATATTCATCAGTATCTTCCAAAACCAATCTGGCCTCTTTATATACAGTCTCGGTATCAGTTCCCAATAGCTTCACAGTTCCTGCTTTTACGGCTTCAGGTCTTTCGGTCTCATTCCTGAGCACAAGAACAGGCTTGCCCAAAGAAGGCGCTTCCTCCTGGAGTCCTCCTGAATCAGTCAAGACTAAAGTGGATCTGTCCATAAGGTTATGCATATCCAGGACATTCAGGGGTTCTATAAGATGGATCCGTTCATGCCCCCCGAGTATCCTGCCGGCTGTCTCGCGGACGACAGGATTCAGATGGACGGGATAAATCAGGGAAATATCGGGAAGATCATCGACAAGTCTGCGCAAGGCCGTGCAGATACTTTCCAGCGGCCTGCCAAGATTCTCCCGTCTGTGGGCTGTAACCAGTACGATTCTCTTTCCTCTGAAATCAAGTTTATTCAGGAAAGGATCCTCGAATACATACCCCGGGGATACTGTTGTTGACAGCGCATCGATCACAGTATTGCCTGTGACATATATGTTTTTCTCAGGAACGTTTTCTTTCAGAAGGTTTTCCTTATTTGAAGCAGTCGGCGCGAAATGCAGATCGGCTATCGCACCCGTGAGCTTTCTGTTCATTTCCTCAGGATAAGGAGAATATTTGTCATATGTCCTTAGCCCGGCTTCCACATGGCCGACCCGGATCTTTGCGTAAAACGCAGCCAGAGATGCCGCAAAGGTCGTGGTTGTGTCTCCGTGCACCAGGACCATATCGGGAGATGCCTCGGTAAAAACTCCATAAAGACCTTCTGCTGCCCGGGTAGTGATCTCGGTCAGAGTCTGCCTGGCCTTCATTATATTAAGATCATACTCAGGCACTATATCGAAGTTCCCAAGGACCTGATCCAGCATTTCCCTGTGCTGTGCCGTGACACAAACAGTACAGTCTATCGAATCATGCGTTTTAAGCTCCCTTACCAACGGAGCCATTTTTATCGCTTCCGGCCTTGTGCCGAACACAGTCATAATTTTGATCCTTTTCATCACATATCCCCAATTGGTGTATTAATGGCTCTCTTCCCCTTCGATTCCGGTCTTTTCTTCTGTCAGACCGTTCGCCCTGTCGCGCAGCTTGTCACCGGTGGCAGCTTCAAGCTGTGCGCTTTCCAGTCCTGCGTCCTCGATTACGTCCTTCTGATAGATCCTTTTATCTTCGGGGACCATTTTGATCTCCTTCAGGTTTCTGGCTCCGCCGAGCCCGAATATGAAAAGCATTATCAGCAGGATTATCGACGGCAGCAGACCTTTGTCCACCAGCGCGATCGAAACGAGTCCAAGAGCACCGCTTACTACATATAGTATAATAACTGACATTCTATGGCTCAATCCCATATCCAGGAGTCTGTGATGCAGATGGCCCCTGTCAGCCTGAGCTATAGGTTTTCCATTCATGATCCTTCTGATTATGGCAAACAGAGTATCAAATATCGGCAGGCCAAGAACCAGAATGGGTATTGCAACAGCAATAGCCGTTATTGATTTCATGGTCCCTTCTATTGAAATTATCGCAAGGAGAAAACCTAAGAAGGTAGCTCCTGTATCTCCCATGAATATCTTGGCAGGATTGAAGTTATAAGGGAGGAATCCGAATATGGCTCCAACAAGGGAAACTGCAATTATAGCTATATCATCCTGCCTTCTTATTACAGCAACGATATACAGGGTAAGGGCAGCGATCCCCGATACACCCGCCGCCAGACCGTCAAGGCCGTCAATAAAGTTGATGGCGTTAGTCATCCCGACTATCCAGAAAACAGATATGATGAACGCCAGAATATCGCCCAGAAAGTACATCATGCTGGGGTGCAGGGCAACGGAAGCCTGAAAAGGTTTTGAGATGGCTATGATCCTTGTGCCGGTAGCGACAACGATGATGGCCGCCAGCAGCTGGATCGGAAATTTCACCCGTGCTCTCAGTGCTTTTATGTCATCAACTATTCCAAGTACTATGATGATAACGACCCCCAGCAGAAGTCCCAGCGTCTTTGGCTTTGCGAGGTAACCGAGAAAAACCTTTACGTTTTTGGTAGCGAAACTGTAAACGATTGCAAGAACAAAGCCGATTATTATGGCTAATCCTCCCAGGAGAGGCATTGGACTTTTATGGACACGACGGCTGTCCTTCGGAATATTGACGGCTCCGACACTGACTGCAATTCTTCTTGCTACAGGCGTTGCAAAAAAAGATACGATGAGTGCTACGGCAAAAGCTACTATGTGATGAAACTCAATTATGATCATACAAACACCTCTTGGTCAGGGGGGCGGTGTACGTGCCTTCAATCAGACTTTTCATATCTCAATACTCGTACTCCGGCTTCCTTAAGCAATTCCATTGCGAGTTCGTCGGGATAATCACCCTTGAATACTATTTTCGATATGCCGGCGTTTATTGCCAGCTTGGCGCATAATACACAAGGCTGCGCTGTTACATAGAGGATGCCATCCTTAATGCTCGTTCCCGAATAAGCAGCCTGGGCTATGGCATTCTGTTCGGCATGGGTAGCCCTGCAGATTTCATGACGCTGCCCCGAAGGAATTTTCAGCTCTTCCCTCAAACAACCTATTTCCTCACAATGCTTGCACCCAACAGGCGCACCATTGTATCCGGTGGCCAAAATACGTTTATCTTTTACAATAAGAGCTCCTACCTGCCTTCTCATGCATGTGGAGCGTGATTTGACCAATTCAACAATACTCATGAAATATTCATCCCATGACGGCCGCATATCCATGACCCCCAAATCCAATTATTCAATTCAGATCATTTCGTTCCGAAGAGCCTGTCGCCCGCGTCGCCAAGCCCGGGTACGATATATCCTATATCATTGAGCTTCTCATCCACAGCTGCACAATAAATGCCAACATCGTGATGTTCTCGGTTTAGTCTCTCGATGCCTTGTTTTGATGCTATGAGGCATACGAACTTTATGCTTTTCGCACCGTGCTGCTTTATGAACTTAACAGCGTCACATGCTGAACCGGCTGTTGCAAGCATCGGATCCAGTAGTACCACATCTCTCTCGCTTATATCGGGCGGAAGTTTGCAGTAATACTCGACCGGTTCCAATGTTTCATGATCGCGGTAGAGGCCTATATGGCCTACTCTTGCCATCGGAACAAGTTTAAGCATTCCTTCGACCATACCCAGTCCGGCCCTCAGGATCGGAACAAAGGCCAGTTTTTTACCCGATATGACCTTGGTCTTTGCCAATCCGACCGGGGTTTCGATCTCAACTTCCTTAAGGGGGATATCCCTCGTGACCTCGTAACCCATCAGCATGGATATTTCAGAAGTCAATTCGCGGAACTCCTTGCTGCTGGTATTCTTGTCACGCAGAAGAGAGACCTTGTGCTGGATCAGGGGGTGGTCAAATACAAAAACATTATTATTCATATATAGCCTCCTAAAGCTTTTGTCTATTTGAAATATTTCTTTTCGATCTCGGTAATGGCATCATTGCGCCTTTGGTGCCTGTCCACCCCTGAAAACGGGGTGCTGAGCCATGTGTCAACAATGGCAAGGGCAAGCTGTTTGCCAACGATATATGCCCCCAGGGCCAGAACATTGGTATTGTTGTGTTCTCTGGTAAGCCTTGCAGACAGAAGGTCGCTGCATAGTGCAGCCCTGATTCCTTTTACCTTGTTGGCCGCTATGGATATTCCTATACCCGTGGAACACACAAGTATCCCTTTTTCGCATCTGCCCTCGCTTACTACTTCAGCAGCCTTCAGTGCATATGTGGGATAATCCACCGACTTGGTGTCATATGTTCCAAAATCCTCGACCTCATAACCTTTTTCCAAAAGAAAAGCCTTGATATTCTCTTTAAGCTCAAATCCACCGTGGTCGCATCCTAATGCAATCTTCAAATCTATCGTCTCCTTTTTCTACATAAATTCTATAGTAATCAAAGAGGTATGTCAAAGTTAATATGTTATATATTTCTTTTCATATGTTTTACAACCGGCTATATAAAAGTTTTTCATAGTTCTCAGATTTTATCTATGACATCGAGCAGCAGATCCTCCAGCTCCCGGGCACATCTTTTATAGGTATCATAGTCCTGTCCGAAGGGGTCCGAAACATCAGTGTCATCCACCAAACCGACATATTCCTTAAGCAAATGGACTTTTGAAACAGCTTCCGGATATACGTCGGCAATCATTTCCTTGTGATGTTTGGTCATGACAAGGATCAGGTTTGCTTCCTTAATATCGTCGTCATATAATACCCTGGCCCTGTGTCTGGTCAGGTCTATCCCATACTCATTTTGCATAACGTCTATTGCATGGGAGCTTGCCTCATCTCCCTCAAAGGCATAAATACCGGCTGAAGATACTGAAATCTCATCCTCCAGCCCTTTTTCCTCAAGCATGCTCCTGAACAAAGCTTCGGCCATGGGGCTTCTGCATGTATTGCCGGTGCAGACGAAAACAATCTTTTTCATGGCTCATCTCCTTCAACAGTATTAAGATTCTTCCCAACGACATGCCCTGCATGTTGTTTTGTCAGAATGACAGCGTATAGTTTCTGTAGCATTTTCTTTGTCTTCCGGGCAGCGTAAATGGTCCTTTTATCGATTCTTCACTTAGCTTAAATGACATTTTGGTCACGGCACGCTGATTTTCCCTGAAGCAGCCTTCCTCAGGCGATTCATGATAGCTCTGCCCATACCTTTCTCCGTAAATGACTCTGAATAAATTATGTCTACCTTCTCCTCGTCAAATTTTCTTAAAGCATTATAGAGTTTTGACGCTACCTCTTCAAGGCAGGACAGCGAACCGATATTCACCACGACTTGGGCCGTATATCTGTCTTTATTCTCCAGGCTTGACAACACTCCTGTCCTGAGGCCTTTTGCACTGTTTTCAGAAGTCAGGAGATTGATCTTTCTGACGACCTCTTCAGATTCCCCTTCAACTAAAAACATTTCAGCATTAGGTGAATAATGACGGTACTTCATTCCCGGAGACCGCGGCTTTTTCCCGTCTTCCGGCTTCAGTACGGCATCGGTTTCGACTTTTCCGATGACCGTTTCCAACATTTCCATAGTTACCCCGCCGGGTCTTAAGATGACGGGCGTTTCTGATGTAATGTCCAGAACCGTTGACTCTACGCCGATTTTGCATGGACCTCCGTTTATAATGTATTCTATGCGTCCGTTCAGATCTTCAAGAACATGTTGATATGTGGTCGGGCTTGGCCGTCCGGAAAGATTGGCACTGGGTGCTGCCACAGGAACTCCAGCCTCTTCGATAAGCCTTAGTGCGACAGGATTGTCGGGCATGCGGACAGCGACCGTATCCAGTCCTGCAGTTATCTCATCAGGCACCAGTTCCGATTTTTTCATCACCAGAGTCAGTGGCCCGGGCCAGAAAGCCCTGATCAGGGCCTCTGCCCTATCAGGAATTTCCTTTACCAATGGTTCCAACTGAGAAATATTCGCGATATGAACGATGAGCGGATTGTCCAGCGGACGTCCTTTAGACTCAAAGATCCTTCTGACAGCCTGCGGATCAAGAGCGTTCGCTCCCAGCCCGTAAACCGTCTCAGTCGGGAATGCAACCAGCCGCCCTTCCCTCAAAGCCTTTGCCGCAGAACTGAAACATTCGTCATTAGTGCCATTTATCGTAATGGTCTCCATAGAATGACCGCCTTTTACATTTTGCTGATATCCTAAAATGACTTTGCTATATATTATAGTCTCCGGTCAATGGTCCCGCAAGTTTGGCAATCATAAAACCTACTGATATTATGCCATAATATTGCAATAAAAAGTCGGGAGCACTTTGGAAAATGTTTCAATGTGCTCCCGATCGATCTCATGGTTTTTTATTATTGCTTTCGCGGAACAGCAATCCCTTTTTGCTTTTTTCATAGGTTTCTTCGCCATACTTGCCGAAGGAACCGCTGTATGGAGCGCTCAGTCCTTTTGCCCTCAATGCTTGTCCTTCTTTATAGCATCCGTCACAGAAACGCCCGCTGTTCAACGGGCGGCCGCATAATTCACAACGAATGAACCCTTTATTATCTCCGACTATTTCCAGTCTTTCCTCTTTAAGATAACGTCTTATAGATTTCAAACTAACGCCGACAACACTCATTACTTCATTGGAGCTTGCCCCGGGATGTGCGGTAAGATATTCCTTGATCTTTCTGAACTCTTCCTCTTCAATGGGGAAGCATACCGGACAAACCTCTTCAAACGCAACTCGCTCGAAAAATCTGTGACATCTGACGCATTCGTGATTAGCCATTATGCCTCCTAAAGGTCCGGAGAAATTTCGTTTTGCCTATTTTTTTTCATCAAAGAAATATGATGTCCCGCTGTTCAGGGTAGGGTAATATGCTCCCTGAATGCGTTTGTCGTTGCTGGTTCTGCTCATCTGCTCCCTGACATCTTTCATCTCGGTTTTTACAAGGCTGATATTTTCATCATCCAGTACTTTGATTTCCTTAAGCTTTTGATGGATGCGTTCGATCACAGCCTTGAGTTCCTTTGTTCCGGGGAGGTCATACCCGGGAAGCTCTTCAAAGGAACTGATGGAGAGCATCTCCCTGAGTTTTGAGGAATATGCTGCAAACTGCACGTCAAGCTTATCCACTGCATCCATTCTCATTTGCTTTTCTCTTATGAGCAGTTCCATCTCCTCAAACCTCTGTCCTTTTATTACCTCATTCTGACTGCGTACAAACAGAAGGATCTCATTCAGCAGCAACAATTTTTTTTGTGAAATATCATTCAGTTTGCGGACATACTCTTTTGGCTCCATTTCATACTCCTGATCATACATTGGTGACCGTAGGTCTTCTGTTCTGCTGCCTGGATATTTTCATGGCCTGCTCCCATGTATCCCTGAGGATCTTTGCAAAGCCGAGGATTTCTTCAAGTATTTCCTTATCCTTGGCTATATTGGCGTCAATAAGCCTTCTCAGCATATAATCATATATGGAATACAGGCTCGAAGACAATCCATACTTCATGTCCAGCGTATTCATAAGTTCGGATATGATATTCTGTGCCTTTATTATATTTGTATTGGCATCGGGGATATCTCTTTTCTCAATGCTGTCCATACCGCGCATTATAAACTTCACAAGTCCATTGTAAAGCATAAGTGTAAGTTCTTCCGGACTGGCGGTAAAAATTGAATTCTCCTTATACTGGTTATAGGCGTTATAAGCAATCATATTCAGGCCTCCAAGATATCTTTAATTAGCTTGTATTTCTCTTACTGTCCCATCATGCCGAACTGGCTGGCGATCCATGCGCTTTGCTGATTCATCTGAGCAAGCATTTTCTCCAGGGTAGTGAACTTCTTATAGTATGCTTCTTCCTTTCTGGTAAGCTTGACGATCATACTTGCTATCCTGTCATCATAATCATCCAATTCCTCGCTGATAAGATTTTCCGTATTGGACAGATCCCCTTCGATACCGGCTTTTTCAAGCAGGATCCCTTTTCTTCCGTCGCTATCTCTAAAGGTCGAAACGTTGTTTTCGATTATGTCGGACAGCCTCTGCAAAACTCCCGATCTGTTGTATCTGTCGGCTCTCTGCTCTTTGGTTGCCGTTCTGCTGTATGTCGGGTTGTCCGGTGATACACCGTTGAGAAGCCTTGCAACCTCATCCGGCTTGCTGGTCAGCATCTTCCTCAGCTTGTCCTCATCAAGATGGAGCTTTCCATTGTCAGAATAGGACTTGCTTTCTATTCCTATATCCTTAAGGGATATACTTACTCCTTCAACCTTTTCATACAACGCCCGGCGCATATCAAGAACGATTTGCTTAAGGATGCTGTCATTTTTCAGCAGTCCCTTTTTGGCCTTCTCTTCCCATTTTTCGATGTCTTTTTCTTTCATTGCCTCTTTTTGCTCTTCAGTCAGAGGAAGATAATTCCTGTCATAGGGCTCTGCAATTTTTTCATTGATGGTACCGATCAGCTTGTTGTACTCATCGATGAAATTCTTAATACTATTGATTACCGACTCAACATCCTGGTTCACCGTTATAGTGTCACCCACACTGTCTGCCTCATGAGTTTTATGAAGGTTATAGGTCACACCGTTCACCGTAAAGCTGTTGGAGCTTCTGACAAGAAGCTCCCCGTCAATGGTGACGATAGCATCCTGGCCATTTGTTTTGACATCAAGATTCAAAGCAGACAAGAAGTTACCTGTACTGTCGGCAACTTCCAGATTGCTGCCCGCACCGGTTACAGCAGAAACAAGGGTAATTTTATCTGTAACCTCATCATAGCTGATTTTGGCTTTTGCCTTTTCGTTATTGTTTATTTTGTCGAATACCTGTTTCAGTGTATAGGTGGATTTTATGTTAATTGTTTCACCGTTGATAACAAACGAAGCATTTCCCTCTTCATCAAATTCCAACGGTTGACTGAATGCATCTTTCAGAGTTAAAAGTGAACTGTTTAAGGATATGCGGTTAGACTGGCCTGCAGTCAATCCCAGATCTTCCAGACCCGCCATTTCTTCGGTCGTTTCAGCTACTCCGTAAACGCTGACTTTTGTTGCTCCGCTGTTTGCCTTTGTATTGATGGAAAATGAGAATCCATTTTCAGTTTCATCTAAAATAGAAATATCAAATTTAGACGTCTCTACCCCGTTAATGGTTACCTTGCCAAAGGCCTCATCCAATGCTGTTTCCAACTGCTGTCTGAACTCTTCCGCATTGGTTCCGCCCAATGTGATCTGTTTGCTGACTCCATCCAACTCCACAAAAATTTTCTTACCGGCAAGTTTTTGTAGTTTATCTGAAAGGCTGCCGTCTTCGTCTGCAGCAATGTTTCCGGTAATTCCTTTGCTTATCCCTGAGGAATTGGTCAAAGAAGTTGCTGAAGCCAGCTGGGTGATTTTTATGCTGTGTTCCCCCATAACGGCTCCGCTTGTTGCTGTCGCTGTAACATATGAACTGTTGCTGCTGGACGCAGACATTGCCTTGACAGAATTTGTCGACAGCATATACGAAGTGCGGTTTACTATATCAAAATACTTGCTTTTGAAACCTATCAGCAGGTTGGTGATCCCACGGTAAGCCTCCTGCCTCCATTCCAAAATCGTCCTTTTTTGCTTCAGTGCATCTAATGGTATCCTCTCAACTCTCATTAAATCGGATACTATTGCTTCTGTATCAAAACCTGAAAATCCGGTTATTCTCATTTGTGACGAAAATCTCTGTATACTGTTCATAGCTGTAACTCCTTTCTGCCCGCATAAGTGGGCAAAATGTTAGAATATATGAGAACAACCTTAACATACTTCATCGCTGTTCTCAAAGAAGCATGTCATCTTTTCTCATCAACGAGCAGCCCGGCAAGTTCAAGCATGCTTGCAAACATATCAAGCAGTTTTTCCGGTGGAATCTCCCTGATCACTTCCTTAGTGTCCGAGTCTATGACCTTGACCATTACTTCGTTTAGCTTTTCGTGGATCTGAAACCTCAGTGATCTGTTTTCGATCTCAAAGGTATGGTTCGCCCTTTCAATGGCTTTCTTAATGAAAGCATCACTGAGTTTTTCTATATCTCCGTAATTTTCAGCCCTTAAATGCTCCTGCCCTGCTTGTCTGTCAAGCTTTGCCGGACCTGAGACTGTTTCCGCCTTTGCTATTGTCTGTGTGATATTAATAGTCTTTTTACTAGCCGCATCCATGCTATCGATCCTCATATCAGATCCCTCCGTGAATCTTTTATCTACCAAGAAATATATCGACAGAATATGGTTACATAATTAATAATTAATTAATATTTTTTTACCACTTCCCCGGTGTAGTGAATCTTTTTTCACTTTTTTAGTGTTTACCTGTAAAGTTCGGTGGTATATTACCGATATAAAGGATGTGAAGCTATCCCCCTTATGGCGCCAAAGGGTTTTGGAATGGCTCATAACCATGGTTCCGGTTGAGGAACTAAAATTAAAATCAGGGAGAAAGGATTCTCCCCAAAAATATCAAGGAGGATGTTTTTATGAGAATTAATCACAACATCGCATCATTAAACACTTATCGTCAGTTGACGATCAACAACAATGCAGGAAGCAAATCTCTTGAGAAGCTGTCTTCAGGTTACAGAATCAACCGTGCAGGCGACGACGCAGCAGGTCTTGCCATCTCTGAAAAAATGAGAGGACAGATCCGTGGTCTGAACCAGGCAGAAAGAAATGCTCAGGACGCTATCTCTCTTATCCAGACAGCAGAAGGTGCGCTCAACGAAACCCACAGCATTCTGCAGAGAATGAGAGAGCTTGCCGTACAATCCGCATCTGACACCAACACAGACGATGATCGTGGTGAACTCCAGAAGGAAATCGAGCAGCTTGCTGCGGAAATCGACAGGATATCCGATAATACCGAGTTCAACACCAAGAAGCTGTTGAACGGCAAATTCAGCACTGCAGCTTGCGCATTGAAGTTCCAGGTCGGCGCTAACAAGGATCAGGCAGTAACACTGACAATAGGCAATATGAATGCTGAAACATTGGCTGTAAGCACCTCTGGCACTTCACCGATCAATCTGTCGACACAGGCAAGTGCAAACGTAGCAATCGAGACCATCGACAAGGCTATAATTAAGGTTTCGTCTGAACGTGCAAAACTTGGTGCTATCCAGAACAGGCTCGAGCACACCATCAACAATCTGGGTACAACCGCTGAGAACCTGACGGCTTCAGAATCCCGTATCCGTGACGTTGACATGGCCAAGGAAATGATGGAATTCACCAAGAACAGCATCCTGCAGCAGGCAGCAACAGCAATGTTGGCTCAGGCAAATCAGCAGCCTCAGGGAGTATTACAGTTGCTCCAATAATTTAAGATTAGATTTTATAAATTTAAGGAACAGCAACTGCTGTTCCTTAAATTTTCCCATTTTTCTTAATCTCCTGATTTTTCATAAACGAAGCATAACCTGTGATTATTTAATTACAACATATGATATGATAAAATAAAACAAAAGGACTGTATATTCGACGCTTTTTAATGTGTCATTTTTTCTTTTTTTATCCGAAGAGTGAAGGAGAAAGCTATGAAAATATCAGCATGTGTCATAACCAAAAACGAATCCGAAAATATCAGACGATGTCTGGAAAGCATAAAAAGTATCACAAATGAGATTGTCGTGGTGGATACCGGTTCAACCGATAACACAGTTGAAATAGCTGAAAGCCTTGGCGCAAAAGTTTATTTTTACGATTGGGACAATAACTTCAGCAACGCGAAGAATTATGCCTTGGATAAAGCGACAGGAGACTGGATTATATTCCTGGATGCCGATGAGTATTTTGCTGAAAATACTCCCAGGAATCTGATCCGTATATTAAACAGTATAAATAACAAGTCATATGATGCTGTTCTTTATAAAATAATCCATACAGAAGGCTTAAACGGAAGAATAATTGCGGAAAATCCGACTATCCGAACATTCAGAGGACATAACAGGATCCGCTATTACGGTGCTGTACATGAGCAACCGCTTAATAGGGAAAATACGCTATATGCAGCCAACATAACTGATTACCCCTTAGTTATTTACCATACCGGATATTCATCTGTTATATTGCCCGAAAAGGTCAAACGTAATCTTGCGATAATGAAGGAAGAGATCGCCAAAAACAACATCACTGACCTTACATATTATTATATGAGCTCGATGAACAATAATCTGGGGAACTCTGAGGAAGCTATAGAATACGCTCTTCTTGCCCTCAAAGAACCCGCTTTCCATAAAACAATCATGGCATATCAGCCTTATGTTTTCATTATCGACAACATGCTTAAGTTAAAAGAAAAATATACGTCCGATGAGATCGAGAAATACATCAATGAAGCTGTGAGCCATTATCCCACACACCCTGAGATCTGGTATGCAGTAGGCAACGCAAGAAGAGAGCAGGGTGACTATATCGCAGCCATTGAAAGCTATCGTAACGCTCTTGAATATAATAAAAAATTTAAGCTGCTGCTGAATAATAACTTCCCGGCAAGGCTTGAGTATGTTTATTACTATATGGCAGAGATGTACAAAAAGACGGGAGACTCTGTAAAAGCACTTGAAAACTATTTTGAATCCCTGAAAATCAACAAGCACAATTTTGATGCCATCAAAGGACTCTATGCCTTGATCAAGGATCAGGAGCCGGTTGAAATAATATTATTCCTGAACAGCATATATGATAAAAAAGATAAAACTGATCTCGTTTTTCTTAATACAGCAATGGCTGACCTGGGCAACAGCGTACTTGCTAATTATTACTATGAACAGTATGAGAAAAATTCCCATGACTGATACCTAATAATATTTAATTTTTCTTAATTCCAACTAGTTTCCTTTCTTCATGATATGGCTTTTGGGTGAACATATCCATTTGTATATTTAATCGCCATCATAATGGTATAATAGGTACATAACTCAGCAGAGGTGTTTTCAAGGGTGTAAAACACCTCTGAAACTACTTTGTCATCCATTATCGCAACAGCTATTACAGGACTGTCAAACTGAGATAATTTATCCAACATAACCTCAACCGGGACGACTCCATTAACTTGCCTGGTTTTATTCGAATCACAAATAATTTCATATTTTATACCACATTCATTCATCTTCTTCACCAAATTATTGCCAAGCCTTCCTGCCCCATAAATTATAATCGGTCTGCTTAGTAATTTAGCATAGTCCGATAGTTTACTGATTTGATAAATGTTTTGAACTTTATGATGTACTTGCTTATTCTCCTCATATAATTTATGCCTGAAAAAACTATCCATGTTTTTGCTGATATTGTTTATATTTTTCATCTTACGGAGCTCATCATATGTTGGAGTGACAACATCAGGCATTATTCCCAGTGTTAAAAAGTGGCTTGCGTTTACACAGAAATCACTTTTGCAATTGAATCCTATTGGCTCTTGAGGAATAGGCTCATTAATATCCTGAAATATATTGTAGAATGCTGGTTCAGCATAGCATCGCTTTAAATCTCCGCTTTCAAGCAATAGTCTATAAGACCAAGCGCCTGCATAGCAAAAATCGCACCTCTTTTTATTTATATTGTCTATGGTAAAATCAAATAAATCAGAACCTGTAGACTTACCAACCATAATATATTTGTTTAAATCTGATGTCAATATTTTATAGTACGGCTGAGATTCATCACGTGTTGCGACAAATTGCGGCAAAGTACCAATATTACTGATACAATCAGATTTAATTTCATCGATTTTCTCGATATATGAATCACATAAATTACACTGTACTACGAATGAAATATTATTATCTTTTACTCTTCGGACATTATCCCAGAATTTATATAAATTTTTTGTCCGTACTAACTCATCATAATGATATGAAAAGGAAATATGTAATCTATTATGCAAATCGGGACTAAGCCCAATCAATTCTGTGATTCTATGCGAGATAGTCCCATTTGTAGTTATGTTTACATAATGTCCTGACTTTAACAGTTGCTCTGTGAGTTCAATAATATAATCTGGCAATAAGGTTTCTCCCTCACCACATAGACTAAAATAGCAGACGCCTCCTAATCGCTCTTTTCTCAATGCTTTAGCAATCCATTCCACTGGATATTTCAGGTTTTTTATTTCATTATATCTGCGCTTTTCTTGAATTACATAACAATATTCACATTTCAAATTACACGATGTAACTGGAACTAAACACTCAAAAAATTTAGTCATGAATTATCCCCCATTAGTATCTCCTGACATTTTTTGCTTCCTGACCCTTATTGTCTATTAGTAATTCAACTGTCATTTCAAGCTCTTTGAAATGATCCCTGAAATCTGATGCGCAATATTCCACCTGACCTACCGATAAAACTTCTTTCGCCAAGTGCTTAACTTTATCGATACTATCCGCAAATCGCAGATTCGGTATATGCTTTACCCACTCAAAAGTCGCTCTTAATTTATGGTTACAGTTATTCATGGCAACACAGGGAGTACCCGTGATGACGGAAAACAGCAAACCGTGGAGCCTGTCTGTTATAACCAGCCTGGCTCGGCTGAACTCGTCAAGTTTCATTCTCAGAAAGACATCCCTTCTTTTTTCGGATATCATTTCATCAAGGTTCGTACTGCAGACGCTAGCAGTACCACAGGCTTCCGCTGCGATTTCCTTCAGTCTCTCCCAATCCCTGTCGGTAAGTATAGATTCTTTATCCGTTTTGAGGCACAGCAAAGCACTTTCACGCTCAGTATCCCTGTTTATGAACTCCTTCCAGCCATATGCAAGAACCATATCTGGGGCAGTAATTACTTTGCATTTCGGGTAAGCTTCAATCATGATACGGTATGTCTCAACATCCCGTGCACAAAGCACCAGTTTTTTATGGTTCTCATACGCCTGGCGCGTTCGTGCTTTTTCAATATCCCATTCATGCGAAGCCTCCCAGTAAAGCGTTTGAGGCAATATCAAAACAGGGTTGTCAGGAAACAGTGATACGACTTTTCTCGCCTGAAATTCCCCTTGTTCCCATAGTGAGCCTAAAAATCCACCGCCTGTGACAAGAACGATATCCTCTGGCTTTATATGTTCCATTACAATTGAGATATTTTCATCAAACCGGTTTATTGGCACCTCTTCTATATCAATACCAAAATTTTTTTGGAAAAAATAGTGTTCCCCAACGGCTATAGCATGGTCTCCGAGGTTTCCGTAATCAGGCGCACAAAAAAGATAAGCTTTTCTCTCACCGCACAAATGCTTATATCTTTCTAAGCTCAGCTTTCTTCGGTAATGTGTTGCTATTGTGCAGAGAGGCAAATCAAGGATTTTATCCGGCTTTACGTTATAGTTGTTCAGCAAGGAATCTTTTATTTCTTCAGCGTACAAGGGAGTAGCAATGCTTATAAAATCATAATCGTAACTTGATATTTGATTCGGAGCAATAACCTGAAATCCATGAAAGACTGTTCCCTGCTTTCGAGCATCCGAGTCACAAACTGCGATTATTTCAAATGGATAATCATCATCCCCCATGTTTTGGACCAAAGCATTACTGTACCTGCCTGTACCGTATAATATGACTTTCCTTTTTCTGTCACTTGATATATGTTCCTCTAATTTGCAAAATACTTTTCCTATTTTCTCTTTGTTTAACTTGCGGACCGGTTGCTTCAAACAGTCTATTTCTCCATAATATGCAATGGTGTTCAATGCTTTTTTCCACTCATTCTCAAGGACCTTTTCCATGACCGCGACATCAAACTTTTTCTGTGCATCGTTTGCCCTACGAACCGTATCTATAAGATCCAAACTTTCAAACAGAAATCCGCTTATATCCGAAGGCATGGGATCATATGTTCTCCATCCGAATACTCTATCTAGGTAATTACAGGTATCAATATCCAACTCTCTGTGAATAGCTTGCCTTGATACTTTCGCGCTGTCAGTGCGTATTTTGTCAAAATTAACTGAACAGACATTTTCTCCATGAATATAGTAATCCAGAAGAACATCCGGCAATATCGAGAATTTGACTTTTGAAATTAAGCTGGCCCAAAGGGCATAATCCTCAGCTTTATTGTCTGTTGGGTACTCCAAGCCTTCTTTATTGAATATTTCAGCCCTCAAAACCACAGTAGGATGCAGGATGCAATCCTCAAACAATAGTCTTACACGGATTTCCTCACTATCAGGAACTCCATCCTCATAGGTATCATATACACGCTGTCCATTGATAATCCGGGCTTTTGCACCAAGTATTCCCACTTCAGGGTTACTTTCCAAATAAGACACCTGTTTTTCAAGCCGCTCAGGATAGCTGTAATCATCCGCATCCATCCTCGCTATGTATTTACCTCCGCAAACCTTCAGTCCCTGGTTCAGGGATTCGGCGATGCCCAAACCACCGACTTTATAATGTATTTTTATCCTGTTATCTCTGGCTGCGTATTCCTCGCAAATTTCCTTAGACTTGTCTGTACAGGAGTTTTCCAGTACGATTATTATCTCAAAATCCTGGTATGTTTGATTCAGCATAGAGTCCAATGCCCTGCGCAGGAATTTCTCACTGTTATATACTGGCATAAGCCATGACACCAAAGGGTTATTCATTGAACAACCTCCTGTAATTCTCTATTATCGACGGCATAAATCTGGAATATTTTCCATATCTCAACCCTGATTCAATCAAGGTAAAATCATAAATATTGGTGTAGCCCAGTTCCCGAAGTTTGCAGGCTACTTCCAATGATACATACCTGTCAGCGATGGCAACTATGATACATGTGTTTTTTTCAAGCCCGTCGTGGGCTTTCCTGAATGGGATTCCTTCCGCACAACCGCCGGTTTCGGCTTTCTGGTCCCAGATCTCAATAATATTGATTTCAAAATACCTGAACCAATAAGTGAATTCTTTACCCCAATCCCCATAACCATATATGACACAGTCCTTTATGTTTAGCAAAACATTCTCCCATATTTTTTTCGCATCAGGCCGAAGAACAATAAGATCACTGCAATATCCCTCGAAAGTGCCCAGATACCTGTATATTTCATCTTTCAGGAAACCATATTTGTGGTGTTCTGCCGGCAATTCAGCACAAAGAATCAAATAGTCTCTCACCATGCAATCAAAAAGCGTCTTATTAAAAAGCCTGCATACTTCGTTTTCTTTCTTTTCCCTCAAAAAGTTTACTGCCGAGTTTATAGCGTAGTACCTGTCCACAAGGGAAAGATTTGCTTCTGACCTGGTTGAACTTCCTGGTCGTTGAAAGTAATAATATAGTATTTCATCGGTTATTGCGATGTTTTTTTTACCAGCAGCATAGATTATTCTGGGCATAATCTCTATATCTTCCGAAATCCGCAAAGATGGAAACCTTATACTGTCGAACAAGGATTTATGGTAAATATTTATCACAGGGCCGAATGGCGTATGCCCGGAGCTTCCTATCGGATTCCTGCACATATTTTTGTAAACGTAGATAAAATAATTCCTCCAGTCCATTACTTTAATTTCAGGCTGCAGCTTTTCATTTTCATCCATACTGTCTTCCAGAACCCTTTTGAATCGGCATTGTGCAGTTAGGCAATCATTATCAACTGCTATTTTCAGAAGCCTTTCAACAAAAAGCGGACTTATATAATCATCGCTGTCAACAAAGCAGATCCATTCTCCATGTGCAATGTCGATACCGGCATTCCTGGCAGGCCCAGCGCCACGATTTTCCTGGTGGATCACTATTATCCGTGAATCCTCTTTAGCATAATAGTCACAAATTCGTGGACTATTATCAGTGGAACCATCATCCACCAAAATGATCTCAATTTTTTTATGGGTCTGCTGCCTTATGGAATCGATGCAGCGTTCGAGATAATCCCCGACATTATATACCGGTATGATGATACTTACTAATACATCCTCATAAACGGACAAAATATTCACCTCTTGTTATTGTAAGTGTGTTTTTGGATATTTCCGATTCATTGATCAGAGCTTGACGGTACAGACTTTCGTAAACATCACTGCTTTCGCGCTGAGCTTTATCAAGCCATGAACCGTCGAACCAGTGTATGGAATATGTATTTTCAGTTTTTACAAGCTGTCTTGTACTCAGGCTTAATGGTGCAAAATACTCAACAGGATATACAGACAGACCTTCTATTACCTGAAAACCGCCATTTTTCTTCAATCCATAGTTTGTTAAGAAATCAGTCTGAAGAAACGGAGAAGGAACCAGGTTCAATGAACCGTCTTGATTAATAAAGGAAATATCATTGTATGAATCACGCATTTTCTTAAATAGACTGAAGCCGGCAATACCGCCGAAACCCAGTCCAAGATTGACCAACTGTATGTTCTCAAACCCACAGTAGGCATTGTTGTAGAGCAGTTCATCCAATGGTTTTATTAGCTCAACATCAGTATCAAGGTATATACCTCCATGGTTGTATATGATATCGAGCCTGGCGTAATCTGGTACAAACCCCCATTTGCCGGCTTCATATGCTTCCTTCATGTACCTGTTTTTCGAAAAGTCATAATTACTCTCATTCCATTCGATTATTTCATAGTCCGGGCAGAACCGTTTCCAGCTTTCAATACATTTCATGTTTTTTTCAGGAATCGGGCTGCCTCCAACCCAGCAATAATGTATCTTTTTGGGAATCACAGGCACAGGATTGGCCCGAAAATCTTCAGGAGGTTTAGCTGCGTTATATGCTGTGATAGTAGACTGAATACCCCTTATGAATCTTGCAAAATAGCAATCAATGTCCATAGAATCAAACCTGCCGCTTAGATCTTCGAATACTTCCAGACCGTATAATCCTCCGCATGTAATTAAAACGACTGTATTTTCAGTAGCGGTCGAATATAGCATTTCTGGTTTTTCAATTGCTATTTCCACATTGCCTATCCGTTTTATGGTTCCCCACAGCGTAGAGTTGTTGTCAACAATATAAGTAATATGTCTTTCTATCGAATGGTCCTTAAACTCGTAACATAATTCAGTAAGCAGTCTGCCTGATCCGAAGCATACAAGTTCCTTACCTTCTATTCGTTTTATAAACTCATCCACACCGCATGTTCGTAAAATCATATTGCCTCCCGAAATATAAAATATTTTACATAGTGTCGTTTATTAAAAAAGGCAAGAATTTTTTATATTTTGCATATTTTATGGCTCCAAAAATGTTTTCGCAGGAAATGAACCGGCTGTAGCCCATTTGTCTCAATTCCCGTTTCATTATTAAAGATTGCTTTTCATCCTCAGTTGCGATTATTACAGTCATATTATCCTTGGGTTCAACTGAATCATGAGGTTTTGTCAAAGGAATGGGCAGCTCTCCTTCATCGACATACTTATCTGCATCTTTATCCCAAATCTCAACTAAGTCGACGTCAAAATAAATGAGCCATGGCATGATCTCCCTGCCTCTGTTGTTGAAGCTGTAGAGAATAAACTTATCTTGTCCATCTGAAATTTGCTCCCAAATTTCACGGGATACAGAAGGTATTTTCGTTACCTTTAAATCCAACATCTGTGCCTTATGAGCATTCTTTTCAATCAGGCTGTATAAATGAGAATATTTATGATGATCCTGCGGTAAATCCCTGCATAGATTGGTATAATCAAGCACAAGATAAGTAAAGTACATCTTGAAATAAATATCCGCCATTTCAAACTCATTTTTGCTGATCCAAAAGTCTAAAATCCAATCATAAGCTTTATATCTGTTAAGGACATTCAGGTTGGCACGGCCGTTCATAATGCTTATATGTCTTTGATAATAATAGTATAAGGTCTGATTTGTAACAGCGAACTTTTTATCTTGTGCAAGCCATATTATCTGGGTACTTACCGGTGCATCCTCCGTATGCCGGTATGGCGGAAACCTGAGATTTTTAAAAAGTGATCTGTGATATATGCTGGACCAGACATTATAAATACCATAGCCCGGGGTACTGTCTAAAAATGCTGCATATTCGAACCAGTTAAACACCTTATACTCTTCCTCAGGCAGATTTATATCTATCTCATCAGTGTATGTAAATTTACGTTTGCACCTTGCAGTCAGGCAACCATTACGCACGGCCGCTCTAAGCAATCCTTCAACAAATCGGGGATGAACAAAGTCATCGCTGTCAACGAAGCAAAGCCATTCGCCCCTGGCCACATCTATGCCTGAATTTCGAGCCGCATACAAACCCTGGTTATGGCTGTGGTGAATCACCGTTATTCTCGAATCCATTCTGGCATACTCATCACATATTTGGGGGCAGGCGTCTGTTGAACCATCATCAACAAGAATTATTTCAATATTGGTGTAAGTCTGATTAATTACCGAATTAATGCAACGCTGCAGATATTTTTCAACATTGTATACCGGTATTATGACACTTACAAGAGAATTGCATGGTAGATCCATTCTGTCGAATCTCCTCCGATCTTTCTTTTATTCAAGTGTCCCGTCCCTGATAGGTTCAAAAGCTGAAAGATGAATATGCGGTTTTTGCTTTTCTTTGGGCGGAAGCTTCATATAATCGCCATACAATAAAGTCAGGTAGCGATGGTAATCTTTCACCGCCATAAACCTCTTTCCTTCAAACTCAATCCATGTATAATCATCCATCAGATCCCTCGGTGTTCCGAACCCGTTCACCTTTGGCATGGGGTATGTCATGGCATAATGCTTGACAAGGGTAGAGGGTTTTTTATTGTAATACTTCGCCAGGGCGTCAAATCCCCGGAAAGCAAATCTTGCCGGTATCAATGAAAGCACAGCATATATCCCTCGTAATAATAAACTTTCAGAAACGATCTTTCCGGTAGCTGACCATAAAATCTTGCGGAAAAAGAAGCACAGCGCACGGTGTATATATTTCATAAAAAAGGTTGTCGGAGAATTATCCAGGACAAAAATATCTATCAGGATACCGGTAACATGTTTCATGTTCTCCTGTCCAGCCCGTACATAAACTGTATTTTTCCGCCTGATCCTTGTATAACCTACCCTGTAATAAGGATCTGTTCTGTGTTCCTGTAAAAAAAACCGCTCCTTGTCCAGTTCGGTTTTGCAGACCTCGAAAAATTTCTCGTACTCTTCTCTCAGCATGATTACGTCAATATCGTCATCCCAGGGTATGAATCCACCGTGGCGTACTGCACCGAGTAACGTACCCCCGTCCAGAGAATATTTGATATCGTGTTTAACACAGATCCTGTTAAGCTCCTCCAGGATCTCAAGCTGGATGAGCTGCAGGCTTCTAAGCATTTCAGGCGTAAATTCAATTTCTTTGATCCTTTTCCTTTTCTTCATTTTCTGTCTCCGATCCCGCAAAAAAATTCATTGTACGCCGCAGTCCTTCCAAAAGCCCGGTACGCTGCCGCCAGTCAAGTCTTTCAATCCTGTCTGTGTTCAGCCAGTATCCGGTCGCAGGTTTATTCCCTGTTTCAGGTTTATCGAACTTTACTCCGCAGTTCCCAATTTCAGAGACCATTAATGCAATGTCACCAATTGTAGGCAGCTCTTTTCCCTGCACATTGTAAGCCTCGCCTCTGTCAGCATTCAGCAGGATTCGCAGCATGGCTTCGGCCGCATCTGCAATATAGCAAAGGGGTCTCAATTGGTTAAGCTCTCCCCTGACATGCACAGGCATGTTATGTAAGGCATCATTAATGAAACTGCAAATGAACAGACCGCTGTCCATGTTCATCAGTGGGCCGTACAGTCGTGACAGACGTGCTGACGCTGATTTTAAGCCATATGTGCTGGAAAAACAAGCCAAAATATTCTCCGCTGTCTGTTTCGCCAGTATATAGCTTGAGCGGGGATCATATGGATCGACCGCACCCAATATTGATGATTCTTTCTGTTCACCTTCGGCCTTCCCGTAAACCTCGTGGGTGGAAGCAAAAACAACACCAAGGCAATCGTGCTGTATCGCACTGCGAAGCAGTGACATCGTGCCTTCAACATTGACTGAGATGACTTCCAGCGGATTTTTTTCGAAAACAGCAGGACCTACGGGTCCTGCTGTATGTATTATATAGTGAAGCGGCCCGTCGACGTCCAGCGGCTCACGAATGTCCTGCAGCAGGATCCTGCACTCGATATTATCAAACAACTGTTTTGCTTTCTGGCTGTTACGGCCTGACAATACCAGCCTTATTCCGTAGCCTCCAATGAGGTTGGCTTTATTCGCAGCAAATGCCAGGTAAGAACCGAGCATACCGGTTGCTCCGGTTATCATAAGCGTTTTCCCGGATAGTTTTTTCCATAGGGACAGCCTGGCCAGATATTCGATATCTTCATCAAAGATATGACAGGTTTTCATAATCAGCTCCGATCAATTTTATTCTATATGGTCTTCATCTCCGTCATGAAAAATTGAATTCAGAAATTTAAGATAAGCTATATCATCCCGTGTCGTAAGTTTAACATTTGTTTTTCTTCCGTTTACCATGTATACTTTTTCCCCAAGTGCAATAAACAACTCACAGCAATTTATCATACTTGTTTTTCCCATCTCGTATGCGCGGCGATAATGTTTCAGCCCATAACCGAGACTATATGTCTGTGGTGTCTGCACCGAGTAGCTGCTATCCCGGTCCATGGCATATTCCGCGGTTTTTCTGTCATGAGATGTAATCAGCGTATCGGTACACTGCATGCTTGTCATAGCATTTCCATACCGGATTGCAGTTTCTATATTCTGGCTTATTATTTCTGATGTGATAAATGGTCTTACTCCATCATGGACGATAATTATATCCTCCGGAGAACAGTCTTTTTCCAGGGTACAAAGGCCATTAAAGACCGAGGCTTGTCTGCAGTCACCGCCAGTCACTATCCAGCGTACCTTTTTAATACCAAAATGGTTAACTAAGCCCTCAAGATAATTCTCCCATGTTTGAAGGCATACGACACAAATTGCATCGATTTCAGGATGCCTTTCAAATCTTTCCAGCGTATGTATCAACACCGGTTTATCCCCCAAGACAAAAAACTGTTTCGGTGGTTCACTTTCCTGGTTCATACGCAGGCCGAGCCCTCCGGCCAGTATCAATGCAATGTTCATATTACCCCTTCTTTCAAATCAAATATATGGAGGATCATATCCTGAAAAATGCTACTGTATCTTTCAATACACATCTGCTGCAGGCTTCTGAAAAAGCCTGGTCTTTATATAACTATAAATTCTTTCACCGGCCTTGCCGTCATACAGTTTATTAAAACGTTCTGGCATAACCTGTGAGTTCTCTCCTTCCAGCATATTTCTGATAAAACTTCCATTTAGCTTATCCAGCTGTTCATCTGAAAAAAATGGCATAATGCTGCAAACCTCTTCTATAGTTTGAGTATCAAAATCATATCTGTACAGGATTTCATTTTTATGAACAAAGTACATGAAACTGCCCGACATGTGGATACCGGTAACGAAAGGTTCATCCTTATTTCTGCCGGTTACCGGTACGCTTTTCAGTAGCTTGTCAAAAACATCGAGTTTTTCAAACTGGCAGGTATCAAGATCAAACAACAGCACCATGTTTGTATATCCGCCGGGCAGTACCAGCTTGTTCCCATACGGTTTCATATTTCTTACATAGAATACCCAGTCCAGTTTTCTCGCTAACTCGAAATCAGCAGGCAATTTATCGTATATATGGGTATCTCCGGTTTCATAGTTCCATCTGAGCATAAATGGCTGTCTGCCTACCAGGAAAAAATTATCGCCATACCTGAATATCATATGGAATGACTGGTCTTCTCGTCCTATCCTGTGGATCTTATATTCATAAGTGTCGAGGTTGAACTCAAGCACCTCGTTTGAATGCATGCTTGCCAGCAAAACTGTGCTTTCATTCAGCCAGGCATAGCCATAACTCAAGGCATTGGTTTTCTCTCCAAACACCTGTCGCAGATCCAGGCAATGCTCAGTTTCTTTCGTATTGGTATTGAACGCTACTATATTGCGATAACCCCATGGAACAAGAAATAACTTGTTTTTATACAGGATCCCTTCTAAAAAGTTCTTGTCCCCACCTGCAAAAGTTATCCGATATTCATCGTCCAGATCAAGGGCATACATTCTGCAGTCTTTTGTTTTTACATTGTAAACGGCGATATGCTTCTCGTTGTGCGGAATAAAGAATATATTGTCGTCTTCGGTGACCTGCGAATAGTAATTCCAGCCTGATGAATATCCATAGCTTGCCGGAATTTTACTTTCATACTTAAATGAATTGTCTTCCAACCTGAACATGTACCCGTTGAATGTTAAAGCATATAAGCTATTGCCTGTCTCAAATATGTTAGTTACATAGAACCTTAAATTATCGAGCAGTTCCGGAAAATCGATGTCCTGATAATATACTGGCTTTCCCCCTGCCTTGAATAACTCAACCAGGCTGGATCCATCACCATAATACACATCGCTGAAAGCAATCGCTCTGTGCAGGTCCGGCGTATCATCATAAATGCCCCAGCCTCCGTTTTTATAGCTTTCAACAGTTTTCATGTATTTCCCAAGCAAGTCTGGACGGAACGTGCGGAAATTAAGTTCGGTGTTTGGATGGGGACGCCACCATAAAACAGCGTCTTCACGGTCTCTAAATGTTTCAAATATGATCTGCATTTTACGGAAATACTGTTCTCCGCCATTTATCCATGCAAACATATGAGTATTGTAAAGGACTATCTTTTTCTTTTCTCCGTTGCCCCTATAAACAAGCCTTTTCCAGTTATCAGGCAATTCATAGTGAGCATCTCTATCGTTTATAATCTTGTCAAATTTGGGTGAGCCAAACGCTTTAAATTTGTCTTCTCCCCTGCCGCATACCTGTTCCATTTTGTTTTCCCTTGCGAAATTGTTATAATGCTGGATATAAGACTGCCTGATTTGCTCTGACTGGACAAACACACAGTCAGCATATAAAACTCCGGGCAAACAAGCATTGTACTCTGCAACCGTATTGCCGGAAACCACAAAGTACGGCACATACGCCAGACAATCGCAGCACTGCCTAAGTTTTTTACTGTAAAAATCGGGATGAACTGTCGCATTGACTGCCATATCATCATATGGATAATGAATGAAAATCATATCAGGATGGCGTGCTTCGATGTCATATTCCTTCCAGTTGGTTACTTCAATACTGCTATCGTAATAATCAGCACCCTCATAATACATTTGGCCGAGCTTTCTGTCGGGCGTCAGTTCATAATACGGTATCGGCACACAATATACGTCACACTGAGGATCATTTTTTGCTACCAGATATATCGATTCAAGAGAATCCCACATGGATGCTTTATAGGGAAGAAATACGACTTCAAGCTTGTCCGCTTTTATGTCGTTTATCAGGCTGTCCTCTATTTTGATGATCTGATTATGAAGCAGAACCAGTTCTTTTTTCAGATTTTTGTTCTCGTTGACCGCCAAACCGGTCTGATATAAAAGGTCACAATACTCTTCAAGGTATGTGACAGTTATAGTTCCTTCTCCTTCAAGTTCTTCTATACGTTTGCCGATATTGACTGCAGCCTCATGACAATCTATCAAAAGCCCTGTAGCGCTTTCATAGTTTTCATTCCTTATAAACCGTTCTATCATGATATTTGCTTCTTTGATTGTCTGTACCAGATCCAGCAGTTGTTTCTTATGATATTTGCGCATAGTCTTCACTTCCTGGTTTATTAAAAAAGAAAAAACCTCTTTTAATATTTATCGGTATTCTCAGCGAATTTCTTAACCTGTAGTTTATTCCAAATAAAAAAAGCCTCAGTTTCCCGAAGCTTTCTGTTTATGCTTTTTCACATTTATCCGATGTAAATAGTCTAGCACAGATATTCCAGAATGACTGTTCGATCAGGAAGAAGCGCTGTCTGCCTTCTTTTTAAACTTCTCGTTAAGCACCTGGATATCTGTATTTTTGCCGGCAATGGCTGAGAGGTTTTCCTTCCGGATCTCCTCATATATTTCTTTACGATGAATGGTTATATTTTTGGGCGCGTTTATTCCAATACGGACCTGATCGCCCTGTATATCAATTATCGACAATTCTATATCATGACCGATCATGAGAGCCTGTCCTTTTTTTCTGGTCAGTACGAGCATTGAATCCCTCCTCTTTCAATTAACCGGCAGGAGTTTATACCTGGTTGCTTTTATTGAGATAATACCTGACCGGGAAGTTGTCATTCTTTTGTATTACCTGCTTCCCAAGCTTCTTTTCGACGTTGATAAGTATGGGAGCTTTCAGATTGACTCTTATCTCATTAATATTCTCAGGAATAATAACGATTGTCAAGGTCAGGACTTTATTGGGATCGGTGATTTCAAGAAGTTCAACATCTTCGTCTTCCACATCGACCCCGTATCCGTCATATATCATAAACGGATCTGTCACTACAAAACACAACTCGGGAGCATCGACGCTCTGAAGCCAGAAGAAAACCGCATCACCTGAATCATTCCCGATCAGTATATATTTTTTAGTATCTTCAAACCCGGGAATACCTTCGGGAAAATATATCACTTCATCTTCACTGTATTCGATTTCACCAAAATGTACTGTATTAAGCTGCATAACAATAACCTCCGGTTATATTAATCTTATCTTAAAAAATCAACCAGGGACGGCTGAATAACTCTGGAGCCTGTCGCAAGGGAAGCCCTGTAGACATTTTCTTCATTCATCAGGTTCATTATGGCTTCGGCTATATCTACATCCTCATTCTTGCTCATCAGCTTGGTAAAGTTCACATTGTCATCATCGAGACGGCCTGCCGTCAGTTCCACCCTGTTCATTCTGGCGCCAAGGCCTGCTCTTACTCTCAACAGATTATTGAGCTCGTTGTCAATATCTCCCAACAAAGATGAAAGTTGCTCCGGATTGTTTTCCATCGCGTCGATCACCCTGTCGAACGTATCCACCAGCCTGCTTTTGTTGCCCGCTGCTTCGGCAGGAGAGGATCCGAACAAATCGCTTCCCGGCACATTGATATTGATATCGTCGCCGATTCCTATCTCAAATCTTATCTGTTCACTGTTGGTTATGTCTATATTGAAGGTCCCGTCATCATTCAGAAGCGGTTTATCTGTTTTATAACCCGAGAAGATATACCTTCCTGCATATGTTGCGTTGCCAAGATTAACCATCTGTTCCCTTAGCTGGGCAGCTTCCTCTTTTATTTTCAGAATGTCTTCGGGAGTGTTTGATCCGTTGGCTGCCTGGTTTGTAATCTCCCTCAACCTATGGATCACTTCGGTCATATGATTCATGGTGGCTTCGGTTATATCCATCCATGCTGTCGCATCATCGGTATTTCGCTTGTACTGGGCTATTTCTGCAACGTCGGTCCTGAGCTTCAGAGCCTTGGACGCAACGATAGGATCGTCTGAAGGGAGACTAATTTTCTTACCTGTAGCCAATTGGGTCTGATATTTCTGAGTCCTGCTTAAGTTTCCCGAAAGGCTCAGCATCATGTTATTGATAAGCATATTGTTGGTTATCCGCATATGTTCACGCTCCTTTTGATTATGTGGGAACTACGCTGCAACTGTTCCCTGCGGGTGAATAACATATAAGATTCTTCGCTGCGCTCAGAATGACATAAGGAGTAATTTTCGTTATTCTCGTTATACTCCCAGCTGGTTGACCAGTATGTCCAGCACCTCACCGAAGGTTTTTATTATGGTAGCTGCTGCTCCGTAGATCTGCTGGTATTTCACCAGATTTGTCATTTCCTCATTCAGCGAAACTCCCGAGATAGACATCCGCCTGTTATCCAACTGATTGACAATGCCCTCCTGAACGTCCAGATACTGTTCGTACTGCTGGCCGTCGACGCCCATGGAAGAAACGACGGTCTTGATGAAATCCTCCGGTGTGCCTTCCATGAACATATATGTATTGTGGCGCATTTTCAGCAGGTTGTTTATATTTTCGTTATTGCCGGTCTGATTTGGTTCCAGAGAGGCTGCAATATTCTCGCTCGGGTCAAAATCAACATCGAAGCTTATCGAAAAGTTCCTTGCTGTTATGTTCTGGTATGCCCTCACCAGACGTGCATCGTATTCATCAGTCATCGGGTCATAGGTGATGCCCTCCTTAAGCCCGATCGTCTCAGCCATATCCATAAAATCGGAGCTGGACATGTACTCTCCATATTCGTTGAGCATCGTGAACAATCGGATGCCTGACGGGCTGCTGCCGTTTAAGGTATATCCATCCACATGGCCCGGTACTTTATCGAGAACGCCGTCGCCGTCGCTGTCCATGATCCCTTCATTCAGTGCCATGGCTAAGGTTCTTACGAACTCGTTCATCTTTCTCTGATAATACGGGATACCCTTGCAATCCGGTGATTCTTCTCCATTGAGTCCGGGAATGCCGTCATTGCCGTCGCGCATGTCGATGTATGCCTTGAGTTCTCCGGATTTCAGATTGAGCTTGTTTCCGTCTGCCCAGGATACCTCAAAAAGATTATCGATATCCTCGGCATTCAGCTTCTGCTCTCTGCTTTCACACTTCAAATGGACGACATTGGCATGATCGACCAGCGCCTTGCCGCTGATTGTGACTACAAAACGGGTCTCTTTTTCGCCATTCGGCAGCTTCAACCCTGTTTCGACTTCGTAGGCACTGACATTGACCAGCTTGGAGAGCTTGTCCACGAGATAGTCCCTTCTGTCTCTCAGGTCATTGGCTTTGTTGCCCATGACTTCTATATTATAGATCTGCAGATTCAGATCCCTGATCTGGTCAGCGAGATTGTTCACCTCTTCGACCTTGGCATTGACCATCTGATTGAGATCATCCTGCAGAAGGTCGAAATGCTTGGCGACACTGTTGAAATATTTTGCGACAGCCACAGCTTTCTCCTTTACCATGGCACGGGTGGACAGATTTGACGGATCTGTCGACAGGGTCTGCAGTGCGCTGAAGAATTCGCTGATTATTTTATTGTAACCGTTGTTGCTGGGTTCATTGTATATGGTCTGCATATCTTCGATGATGGTGGCCTTGACGCTCCACTCACCGAGATACATAGCTTCGCTCCGGTATTTTTCATCCAGGTATGTATCCCTTATTCTGTCCACGCTTACAACATCAGACCCCATGCCCAGCATGCCTGCGCTGTTGGCTACAAGAAGGGGGCGTGCCGCAGTCTGGTTTATAACCTGCCTGGAATATCCGGGGGTATTCGTATTGTCCACATTATGCGCTACATTGGCCATCCCTCTTTGCGCCGAATAAAGGCCCCGCATCGCTATTTCCATACCCATATATGTAGTGTTGTTCATCGAATCACCCTACCTTTACTGTACGCCCATTCTGTACATGATGGTCTCAAGCATCTGGTTCACTACGTCTATAAATCTGGCGTTGGCATTATATGCAAATTTGTATTTGATCATATTGGTCATTTCCTCATCGAGGGAAACTCCCATCACCGACTGGCGATTGGCGTCAGCCTGATTCACCAGGTGCTGGTAGCTTTCTGTCAGATTCGCAGCTTCATAACCTTTGTTCCCTATTTCAAGGATTATGTTCTGGTAGTATGTGTCAAGGCTCAGAACCTTTTTATTGCCGGTAATGAGATTCTTGTTCCTCAAGCCAGCTATTGCCAGAGCTATTTGATTGTCACCGTTTGCATCTGTCGTTGAAGCCGCTATATTGTTCAGATCCTTAAGTGCATCGCTTACCTTGATATTGCCAAGGCTTATGGGAAAAGTAGGCTCCATTGGCTCAAAGAACAGTCCGCCGTCTTCTCCTCTCAATGTTTTCCCCGACAGATGCAGATAGTTTACTTCGCGCGCCATTATATTGATCAATGCGTTCAATTGTTTTCTTACCGTGGAGATGATGTTCAGATCCTCTGAGATGGTCGTCATTTTCATATTCACATCCGAATTGATATCGGCAGACAATTTGACCATGAACTCTTTCAGATCCGTTGCATTTTCTATATCATATGTCTTTCCACCGGTTTTTTCGGCAATCTTGTTCCAGCCGCTTTCTCCGGTATCCCCTTCATCGTGGTAAACAGGATCGGTTGCAACAGAAACGGTGATCCCTGCTTTATTCAACCTGTTAATATAGCTGGTTACAGTGTCGTTGTCGGCAACGGTACCATCTCCGTCAATGCTTTCGTCGGTAAAGACAAGAAGATATTTGTTTACATCTGCCGGGTAATTGTTGCTTTCTATTGCATCAATAACATCCTCGAAATTATTGCCGGTACCGGCATCTGTGGTGAGGAGCGAGACCGCATCGAGAAAAGCGGCAGTATCCTTGCCGAAATACGTGTTTGTGACTGCCTCTGAACCACCGAACGTTACCAGTCTGAAATTGTAGTCCAGCCCTCTATTCTTTATATCTTCAACAAATGTTGCGATATTGGCTTTGATTTTTGCAAGATTGTCGGCACCGGTACTGGAAATATCCACAGCAATGGTTATATCGCTGGTCGTATTTGGAAGTCCGTTTTCGTAGCTGTTTTTAGCCCCGCTTACTTCACCTCTTGCTTCAAGCAGACCTTTTATTATTCCCTGCCCCACATTGATCGGGATATCTCCTGCGCGGGTCTGGAGCATGGGAGTGAAAAAATGTGAAAGATCATCGTTGGGTGCGGCAACAAGTTTTGTTTGCTCTCCCTTGCTCACAAGTAAATAACCGCCCACCAGTATATCCATACTGCCGTCTCTGGTCTCCCATGTTTCTACAGACACGAGCTTCGACAGCCTGTCGCACAACTCATTCCTTTGATCATAGTAATCGTTGGGCAGATTTCCGGCTGCTTCGGCACTCATGATCTTGACATTGAGGGCTGCAATTTTCTCTGTTATTGCATTGACCTCATCGATGCGGGCTTTTATCTCTGTGTTCAGATCTGTCTGAAGTTTGTTTATCTGGGACCCGACCTGATTCAGATAATTTGCAAGCGAATCGGCTCTTTGCTTGACCAGGGCGCGGACTGTCAGGCTTTCCGGAGATTTGCTCAGCTCCTGAAAGGAATCCCAGAAATTATTCAGGGCAACCTGGAAACCCTTCTGGATAGGTTCTCCCAGTATGGACTGAAGATCGACGATAGCCTTGCTCCTGCTTTCCCAATACCCCAGATTATTGTTTTCGGACCGATATATATTGTCACTGAAGGTGTGGCGGATCTGGCGGATCTGCTGTATATCAGTTCCCATCTCCACATACCAGTTGCCGTATCTTCTTGTTGCAGCAGAAACCATGACCGCGCTTTGTCTGGAAAAACCCGGAGTGCCAAGATTAGCCACATTATGACCGGTGACTTCAAGAGCCTTTTGATTGGCAGACAGGCCTGATATAGCCATGTCCATTCCAAAAAAACTTATGGACATCTTAACCCTCCTGCTTTAATACCTTACATCCAACAAACTTCTTTTACTGCTGCCTGAAACCTCTGTTCCGCTCTTACTGTATGTCGGCGCCGCTGGTTCAGGCCCAGCCAGCAGCTGGATATTGAAATCCAGATACCTGATTGCGTTTTCGATAAGTTTTTGGTTTATACCGTTCCTCGTCTTCAGCTTCCCAAGAAGGTCCGACATTTTCTTCTGTAAATCACCCAACTGATTTTTATATGGTTCTTCAACGATCTGTTTCAGTTTTTCTATGGTAAGTGTCTTATAATCCTGGTCATATGCTTCAGCCAGGGATCTCAGGATCTGTTCCCTGACCTGATTGAGCTTGACTGTTTGCTCTGCCATGACTTTTTCTTCTTCAGTGATTTTGGAAACTTCCACCGCATCATTCTTAACCAGGGCATCAGTTTTCTTTTCCGCGATCTTCAATATTTCCAGGTATGTTCTGTATTCATACTGCAAAGCCTTTATCAGCTTTTCTGCAAGCAAATCGCCGGGCATTTCAAACACCTCCTTGGCTGATAAATTTATTAGCGAAAGAATCCAAAGGATCCTTTCCAAGTATAGGAATTGTGAAAACAATTCCTATACTTTTATATCGGCATAAAATAAAAACGGAATAACCTTTTGGTTATTCCGTTTTTTTCTGCTGTCATATTTTCTTTGCTTCAAGTGATTCTACGATTTTTTCTGCCACATCCGATGCCTGTACAGAATACTGTCCGCTTTCGATTTTTTGCTTGATCTCATTCACCCTGTCCTGCCGAATATCGGGAATCTGCCTTAATATCCTCATAACATTGGTAAAATCTTTTGCTGTTCCGGATATTGAGAATTCATCCTTCTTTGATGATACCTCTCCAACCCTGGAAGGCCTGTTGATCTTGCCGGAATTCCCGTAGACACCCGATACCTTGGGAATATTTCCCCAAATCTTCATATTTTACCTCTCCTATAATTATCGCATTTGCTGGAACTTTTCAGCACATTAATCTTTTGTGAAATGATGGTTTATATTCTGATATGTTTTATATCGTCAGTAATCAATAGCCGCTTAACAGGTTTTTTTATTTCCCTGGATCAAAATTATAAATGTTTACTTCTCTTTCGTTTCTTTTCTTTCGCCATGCAGATAGCGCAACCCTGCCGTTTCCTTCGTCAATTGTTCGGATGATTTTTGAACGGTTTCGCTCAATGTTCTACCCATCCTGATCATATCGGTCGCCAGCTTTTTGGAGCATTGTACACAAAAGCGTCCGCTTTTTATTCTGACTCCGCAGTTTTCACACTGCAATGCGATGGGGCTTGATTCCGATACCTCCAAACGTCCTTCCTTCAGGAAGCGGTAAATCAGCTGAGTCGGTACTCCGGTCTCTCTGGAAACCTCCTGTGCGGTAGCACCGGGAAATTCACGCACAAAAGCTCTTACCTTTTCAAATTCTTCCTCCTCAAGCTTTTTGCATGACTCGCAAATTTTAGGTCCCGTACCCGAGTACATAAATATTTTTCTGCATCTTCTGCAATTCATTACTTCGGGCATAACATACCTCCCCCAAATTATGCACTGTTTCAACTATAATATCGTCATTTTTCGGCAATTGCGATAACAATTCCGTAAATCATATTTACCCCTTTATCCTTTAATATTTTAGCACAAGTGTTTATAGTTGTACCAGTCGTTAATACGTCATCTACCAATAATATTCTTTTCCCTTCGACAAAAACGTCCGGGCTTACCGAAAATGCCCCTTCAAGGTTATGCAATCTGTCATTTCTTTTGAGCTTGCTTTGGGGACGTGTATACCGTGTTTTTTTTAGGATGTCGGTTCTGACTTCCATATTCAAAAATTCTCCCAGTTGCCTTGCGATCAGCTCGGACTGGTTATATCCCCTCTGCCGCTTTTTTCTGGGGTGCATGGGAACGGGAACGATGTAGTCAAACCCAGGAAGGACGCCATACTTACTAAGCTCCTCTGACAAAAGTCCTCCTATGGTCTCCGACAACCTGGGCTGGTTTTTGAATTTGAATGCATGTATGGCCGTCTCTATACCGTCAATGTAATTAAAAGCGGCAAAAAGACCGTCGATATAGGGAAGCTCCGCTGCCCTGAAGAATCCTCTGCCATATCGTTTCAGGTCTTTTTTGCAGCTTTCGCATATAAAGGCTGTCGATTCCTCCTTCAGTATCGTTTCGCAGACCATACATTTTGCAGGGTATAACAGCCTTATAATTCTCTCAATCAAGGAAATGGGTTTCATACAGGATCCTGTTTTCACTCAGCCTCTCCCTTAAACCGGAGTACCGGTCCTTTTCGTTTTCATTCCCGATCATTTCTTCCATGATTTCAGGGCTTCCCACCAAAACCACCAGCTTTCTGGCCCTTGTTACGGCAGTGTACAGGATCTTCCTGCAAACGAGACTTTTTGGTACGCCGGAAAGCGGTATCACGACAACGGGAAACTCTGTTCCCTGACTTTTATGGACTGTGATTGCAAAAGCGTGCTCAAGACTGTCGGCCTTGTCGAAGCTGTATTCGGCGACCCTGTTGTCGTCAAACCTTACTGTTATGAGCTCAGCCTTCATGTCGATGTCTTCAATGATTCCCAAGTCCCCGTTATATACCCCCAGACCCTCTGAAAAAAGACCTTTTTCATCATATTGGGTCCAGGGCATGGCATAGTCGTTGCGAATCTGCATGACCCTGTCACCAAGGCGGAATATGGTATTGCCGAATGCCTTCTGAGGCTTTCCTTCCTTTTCGGGATTGAGGACCTGCTGCAAAATCACGTTCAGCTGACGCACTCCGGTTTCGCCCTTCTTCATGGGCGAAAGGACCTGAATATCTCTGATAGGATCAAACCCGAACTGCTCGGGGATCTTATTTGAGCAAAGCTCGATTATGCACTCATTTACACTCCTGCCGCCCAGCTTGGTGATGAAGTAAAAGTCTCCCTCATCATGATTCAGCTCAGGCATCTGTCCCATATTTATCAGATGAGCATTGGATATTATGCTGCTTTGCTCGGTCTGCCTGAATATGGTTTTGAGCCTGACCACCGGGAAAGCATTGCTGGTGATGATGTCCGAAAGGACTTTCCCCGGTCCTACCGACGGCAGCTGGTCCGAATCTCCCACCAGAACCAGCCGCGTATCATGGGGCAGAGCTCTGAGTAATGCATTCATTATAGTGATATCGATCATGGAGGCTTCATCAATGATCAGCACATCGGCTTCTACAGGGTTGTCCTCATCGCGCATAAAATATGGGCGTTCGTTGTTCTCTATACTGTAGCCGACCTCCAGCAGCCTGTGTATGGTCCTGGCTTCATATCCGGAGGTCTCGCTGATCCGCTTGGCTGCCCTTCCGGTCGGCGCTGTCAACATTGTCTTGAGTCCCTTTTCCTCAAAGATCTTTATCAATGTTCTTATAATGGTTGTTTTACCTGTTCCGGGACCTCCGGTTATAACCGACACATTATTCGATAAAGCACAAATTACAGCTTCCTTCTGGATATCGTCAAGATATATGTCAAGCTCTTTCTCATATTTTTCGACAAGCTCTTCGCCCTGTTCTATCCAGCTCTCATCCCTTCTTTTGTTCATCAGTGACAGTTTCCGGGCACAATATCTTTCAGCTTCCATCAGTTCTTCTGCATATATTCTGTCCGGATGCTGCCTTTCAGCGGCAATCAGACCTTCCAGGCGCAAAGCGTCTATGGCATCCTGCAGGTATTCTTCCGCCGCACCGGTCAGTTTGACTCCTGCTTTCAAAAGTTCTTCCATGGGTATATAAGTGTGGCCATCTGATATCGATTCCCACAAAACATACTTGACAGCACCTTTAAGCCTCTCTTTGGAATAAGGCTCAAACCCTGATGAAAGAGCGATCCTGTCGCATGCCTGGAAACTTAAGCCTATGTCACTTTCAGACAGCAGGTAAGGGTTTTTCCGGATCTCCTCCTCAGCCTCTGTTCCATATTTATTCCAAAGTCTTGCCGCAATGCCGGAAGAAATCCCGTAACTTTGGACAAGCATTACCAGATTGCGCATCCTGTCATGTTCCAGGAAAGCTTGTCCGAAATAGAGAGCCCGTTCAGGAGATATGCCTTTTATTTCGGTAAGTCTGTATGGCTCATATTTGAGAACCTCAAATGTTTCCTCCCTGAAATGATCAACGATCTTTTTTGCGGTCGAAGCGCCCATGCCCTTTATAAATCCGCTTGAAAGATACTTCATTATCGAATCTTCCCTGGTCGGTTCCTTCCTTTCACACCGCCGTACTGCGAACTGACGGCCATAATCAGGATGAACCACGAATTCTCCTGCAGCAATGATGCTCTCACCTTCAGCCAAAAGGGGCATGATCCCCACCAGGGTTATATTTTTATTATCGTCGGATTTAAGATCGCACACCGTATAGCCGGTCTTTTCATTTGAATACCGGATTGAGCTTACTATCCCGCTTATCTCTTCCACTGTCGCACCTGTCAATCATTAACATATTTCTCTCTTGTTATCATACAATAGGACACCTGCTCAGGCAACACTTCTATCGGATACATTTTTTTCAGCCTCTCCAGTATTCCCATTGCTTCCTCATCCTGCGGCGAAATAATAAGATAAATCTTGCCGTCTGTCATGAATTTCTCAGGTATCCCTTCGCAGTAGATCTGTCTTATCAGTCCTTCAAGTTTTGACGCTGAATTACTGGGTATATATAATATTAGTTTTATTCCATTGTCTGGGAATCTGGATTTATAAGAGCTAACCAGATATATTACAGTGAACGCTATACCTGCAAAAGCAAAACCAGACAATAATGTCAGCAAAATTACTTCCATTGGCTGCTCCATGATTGAAGGATTATCCGGTAGCGCAAAGTGACCGAATATGCCTTTATAGTGCTTAATTTATAATATGAAAAGAACAAGCAGTATGTTAATCACGGGGGATATGCATGCAGAAAATTGCACTCAGCGAAGTAAAAGCAGGGATGAAACTGGCGAAAGATGTGGTGCTTGATGACGGACGTATTCTACTATTAAAAGGCTTCACCATAAAGCCGAGATACATAAAAAAACTGGAAGCCTACAAGGTACCATATATAAGTGTTGAGGACACAATGGTCGATCCGGAAGAAATCAGTGAAGAACGCGTATATGAAGACGCTTTTACCAACATCAAGGAAATCATGGAATGCATCAGGTACGACCAGGAAGTTGACATCACATCACTGAAAGAAACTGTCAATGATATGGTGCAGCATATCCTTAATGATGACATGGTCTTCATGACACTTACCGGGATCAGGGATATCGATAACTATACATTTCTTCACAGCGTTGATGTATGCATATATTCCGTAATAACGGCCAGGGCTCTGGGAATGAGTTATGATGAGATCCATGAACTGGCTTTGGCTGCTATCCTGCATGACGTGGGCAAGTGCAAGATCCCGCTGTCAATACTGAATAAACCGGGAAAACTTACATACGAAGAGTTCGAGATAATGAAGAGGCATACGATAAACGGTCTTGAGATCGTGAACCAGCTCCCCGGGCTGAATCAGAAAATCGGAAAAATCATATGCCAGCATCATGAAAAATGGGATGGCTCAGGCTATCCCATGGGGCTCAAATCATACGACATCGAGCTGGGAGCACGGATCATCAGCATAGCCGACGTATATGATGCTCTTACTGCCAACCGGGTTTACAGAAAACGATTCATGCCCCATGAGGCCGCAGAGTATCTGATGGCTCAGAATGAATGCCAGTTTGATCCGAAGATATTGCAATGCTTTATAGATAACATAGCTGTGTATCCGCAGGATATAATAGTCCTTCTGAATACGGGGGAAGTTGCCCGGGTACTGCCGTCAAAGGGGATCGCCTCGATGCGGCCCAGGGTTTCGGTCATCACCAGAAAGGACGGTCCCCCGATATTTGATCCTTATGAAATCGATCTTCGCAACAACCCCACAGTATTCGTAGTTGATATAATAAGCTGACAATAAGCATCATCTCATCATGCCAGACCCGCTTCTTTTCTCAGTATATCGGCTTTGTCAGTGCGTTCCCATGTAAAATCAGGATCATTTCTTCCGAAGTGGCCGTAAGAGGCTGTTTTTCTGTAGATAGGCCTTCTTAAGTCCAGCATCTTTATTATGGCTGCAGGTCTTAAATCAAACACCTTCGAGACGATTTCAGATATTTTCTCATCCGATATCTTTCCTGTTCCGAAAGTATCGATAAGGATGGAAACGGGTCGGGCGACACCAATGGCGTAAGCCAGCTGAACCTCGACTCTGGATGCCAATCCGGCAGCAACGATGTTTTTGGCAACATACCTTGCGGCATAGGCGGCCGAACGGTCAACCTTTGTCGGATCTTTCCCCGAAAATGCGCCACCGCCATGTCTTCCCATACCGCCGTAGGTATCCACGATTATTTTCCTTCCGGTCAATCCCGAATCTCCCTTCGGTCCTCCTACAACAAACCGTCCGGTGGGATTGATATAGTATTTTGTATTGCTGTCCAGGAATTCAGCAGGAATAACAGGTTTTATCACATGCTCGATGATGTCTCTTTCTATCTGGTCATGCTCTGCATCTTCACTGTGCTGTGACGATATTACAACAGTGTCGACACGTACAGGCTTGTCCCCGTCGTATTCGACCGTGACCTGGCTCTTTCCATCGGGCCTGAGATAACCGAGTATTCCCTTTTTCCTAACTTCGGCAAGCCTTGCGGTAAGCTTATGGGCCAGCAGGACAGGCATAGGCATCAACTCCGGAGTTTCATCACAGGCATATCCGAACATCATGCCCTGGTCACCTGCGCCTATGGCTTCTATGCCGTTGTCCATCTGACTCTTTTTCTTTTCAAGGGCTTCATTCACTCCCATGGCTATATCAGGCGATTGCTCGTCGATGGAGGTTATTACGGCGCATGTATCGCAATCGAAGCCATATTTTGCCCTGTCGTATCCTATGTCCCGTATGGTCTCTCTGACAATTTTCGGTATATCAACATAACACTCCGTCGTTATCTCACCAATAACCAGGACCATTCCGGTAGTTACCGCCGTCTCGCAGGCGACCCTGGCATTCGGATCCTTTTCAATGATGGCATCCAATATTGCATCGGATATGTTATCGCATATCTTATCAGGATGACCTTCAGTGACCGACTCTGATGTAAACAGTCTTCTTGGCATTATAAAAACCTCGCTTTCATATATTTTGGTGTCTGGTACCTCAATGTCATCCTGAGCGCAGCGAAGGATCTAAAGATTCTTCAGTCGCTCCGCTCCTTCAGAATGACATAGTGAAATATCTTTCTTCCGGCTGCATGCCCCAAAACTAAAAAAATCTCTTCAGACGAAGAGACTTTAAATACATAGTTCCTCATCTGTCAGGATCATAAATCCTGCGGGAATTGGCACCATTGCCTTTCTTGGCCGGTTGCCGGGTTTCATCGGGCCCAGTCCCTCTACCTCTCTTGATAAGGTTTTTTTATTAATTTTGAAAAAATCATAACATACAAATATTTAAACGTCAAGGACGTTGACAAACTTACAATTGTGTAAATATAATTGTTTTAAGCCTAATATTTTCTAGCGTTCAGCCTTGGATTGCATTATCAGACATAAGGTGAATTGTGCCGAAAAATGGAGGTCAATATGAGCAAAATGAAAGATACAGCATTAGACAGCTTTCAATATGCAGTGTCAGAACTTTTGGTCCGAAACAAAAGCATTCTGGATGAGATGACCAAGCTTTCGGATACAAATTCCCGCATAAACAGGGCTGTTTCCAAAGCTGTCACCCATTGTGGCTGCATAAAGATCAATGCATGCAAGCAAGAGTTTCCCGAAGATATGGATTTTGACAAAATCAAGGCTTCACTGAGCTCCCATCTGGAAGGAAAACTATGCCCCAGCTGCCGGGATATAATCGAAAAGGAAATCGGGCGTCACCTGTTTTATCTGACAACCCTGTGCAACAGCCTTGATTTGAATCTTTACGATATAATCATAAAAGAAAATGAGCGGCTTCAGCTGCTGGGGAAATTCAGTTTAAGGTAGAGCTTCCGAAAGGGCTTGATCGACTGTTGACACCATTACTATATCTATGCCCTTTTCCAGACCTGACACAGTATTCTTTCCCAGGACAGGAACTATGCATTTTTTAAACCCAAGGCGGAGGCATTCGGTTATTCTTTTGTCCATCTGATTTACTGCTCTGACCTCACCGGTCAGACCAACTTCTCCGAAGAATACTGTTGACGGATCAAGTGCTTTATTTCTGAAGCTGGAGGCAATGGCAGCAACTACGCCCAGATCGGCAGCAGGCTCATCCAGTTTGAATCCGCCTGCCACATTCAGGTATGCGTCAAAGGCATTAAGCTGCATACCCACCTTTTTTTCCAGAACTGCCATCAACATGGTCATACGGTTGTAGTCCATACCGGTAGCCTGTCTTCTCGGCATACCGAAGCTGGTGGGACATACGAGTGCCTGTACCTCCACAAGCATGGGCCGGGTTCCTTCCATAAGACCTACCACAGCTGAACCGGCCTGATCCTTCGCCCTTCCCTCAAGCATAAGACCTGAAGGATTTGATATATCCTTCAGCCCCGATGAACTCATTTCAAAAATACCTATTTCATTGGTCGAACCAAAGCGGTTTTTTACCGCTCTCAATATCCTGAAGTCCTGATGGCGCTCTCCCTCGAAGTATAAAACCGTGTCGACCATGTGCTCCAGCACTCTGGGACCGGCAATAGCGCCTTCTTTGGTGACATGTCCCACGACAAAAACAGTGATGCCGTTTTTCTTTGAGATCCTCAATAGCCTTGCCGTGACGTCCCGGACCTGGCTTACGCTTCCCGGCGCTGACGACAGCATTTCGGAATAAACGGTCTGAATGGAATCTATGACGACAAAATTGGGTTTTTCCTTTTCTATAAGTCTTTCGATACGTTCGAAGGATGTCTCGGAAACCATGAAAACAGACGGGCTCACTGCGTTAAGCCTGTCGGCCCGAAGCTTTATCTGACCGACAGATTCTTCGCCCGAAACATATAGTACCTTGCCCGATCTGGCTATACCGGCACATACCTGAAGTATAAGGGTGGATTTGCCGATTCCCGGCTCTCCGCCTATCAGGATAAGTGATGCCGGGACGAGTCCTCCTCCCAGCACGCGATCCAGCTCCATGCTTCCGGTCTTTATTCTCAGAGTCTCGGGGATCTCAATTTCAGAAAGAGGCATTATTTCGGGCAGAGGCTGATCGGCGGTTTTAAAGGTCTGCGAAGAAGATTCTTCATAGACTTCCTCCAGGAGAGTGTTCCATTTCTGACACGAAGGGCATTTTCCCAGCCAGCCGCTGCTCTCATATCCACATTCGCTGCAAACATATTTACTGCGAAGTTTGGCCATTTTTCTTCCTCTTTCCTGTTACTCTAGATCTTTTTCCACTTGACTCCCTGAGGCGTATCCATAAGCTCGATGCCCATGGTCTTGAGTTTGTCGCGTAATTCGTCAGCAAGCTTCCAGTTCTTTTCCTTGCGGGCCTGCTGCCTTTCTTCTATAAGGCGTTCGATCTCGGCATCCAGCTGGGGCTGATCCTGAGCCTTGCTTTCGGCATCCTTTATTCCCAGCCCGAATATGGTATCGGTCTTTAAAAGCAGGTTATATATATCATTTGATTTTTCGGGATAACGGACCATGTTCCAGGCAATTCCCAATGCCTTGGGAATATTCAGATCGTCATTTATCGCATCTTCAAAATCAGCCAGGAATGAATCAAGGACGTCCTTTGGTATGACGGCAGTCCCTTCCTTATGCTGCAGAGCTCCCTCTATGAATCTGTCGTAGGAAACCTGCGACGCCTGCATGACATCCCATGTGAAATTGAGCTTGTTCCTGTAATGTGCATTGAGACACATATATCTGAAAGCCAAAGGATCGAAGCCCTTTTCCCGCAAATCTGCTATAGTGTAGCAATTTCCAAGACTTTTTGACATTTTCCCGTTGTTTACCATCATGAACTCGCCATGCATCCAATAGTTGGCCGAAGGATGGCCTAAAAGCGCTTCGGACTGGGCTATCTCATTTTCATGATGCACCGGGATATGATCCACGCCTCCGGTATGGATGTCGAACCTGTCGCCAAGATATTTTCTGCTCATGGCCGAGCATTCGATATGCCATCCGGGATAACCCATCCCCCAGGGACTTTCCCATTGCATGATATGTTCCTTGGGTGCTTTTTTCCATAGGGCGAAATCAGCGGGATGGCGTTTTTCGTCATTCACCTCAACTCTGGCTCCGGCCATCTGTTCTTCCAGATTCAGACGTGACAGCTTACCATAGCCGGGAAACTTCGAAATGTCAAAATATATGCCGTCACTGGTTTCATAGGCATAACCCTTTTCCTGAAGCCCCACTACAAAGCTGATCATCTCGGATATATGATCTGTGGCCTTGGGTATGATCTCAGGCTTCTCAATATTCAGGGTTTCAATGTCCTTCATGAAGACATCGGTGTAGAATTCAGCGATTTCCCATGGGGTCTTCTGCTGCTCCCTCGCGCCTTTGATCATCTTGTCCTCTCCTTCATCCTCATCGGAAACAAGATGGCCTACATCTGTTATGTTCATTACGTTTTGAAGCTTGTATCCGTTATACTTCAAAGTTCTTCTCAGGATATCCATAAAAATATATGTCCTTAGGTTACCTATATGGGCGTAGTTATACACTGTCGGACCACATGTGTACATCGTGACTTTGCCCGGCACCAGCGACACAAACTCTTCCTTCTGTCTTGTGAGCGTATTGTAAATCTTCACCGAATCACTCCTCATTTTCAGCTTTACCTGCTTCTTTTTTTATGTCTTTCTCAGTATCGGGGCACAACACTTTTATTCTTTCAAATGCTTCTTCGTAAGTCTTAAGCTCGCTCTTCAGCCTTTCGATCTCAGCGCGGAGCCTGCAGAATTCCTGGGAAACAGGATCGGGTATATGTATCTGATCCAGTTCAAAGCTTTGTCTGATCCTTTCCCCGGCGCGCTTGACAGCTCTTCCGGGCACTCCCACTACGGTGGTGTCAGGTTCGACCTCAGTCAGGACCACCGCATTCGCTCCTATTTTGGCATTGTCTCCGATCTTCATTGGCCCGAGGATCTTAGCGCCTGCGCTTATCAGGACATTGTTCCCGACAGTGGGATGACGCTTTCCTTTATCCTTGCCCGTACCTCCGAGAGTTACACCATGATATATGGTGCAGTAATCACCTATCTCTGCTGTCTCTCCTATCACAACACCCATCCCGTGGTCGATGAACAGACACTTTCCTATTTTTGCTCCGGGATGTATTTCTATTCCGTAACGATGCCGGGCTAGCTGCGAAATGGCACGGGCAATAAAATAAAACCCCCGCTTGTGGAACCAATGGGCTATTCTGTATGCCCTGACCGCTTTATAGCCGGGGTACTGGAAAATAACCTGCCATACGCCTCTGGCGGCCGGATCTCTTTCAGCTATCGATTTTGCTTCCTCATACCACCTGAACATAATATCCGCCTTATACCAATTGATCTAATACTTATTATGCCATAAAAACAATTAAGCGCACAGCAGTCTGCAATACTGCAATGACACTTTCGATTTCTATCCTTTTGGATATAATATTAATACATCCGGGAATCGGACACAAGAATAAAAAAGAAGAAGCTGTCTCAGGGACAGTCTAAAAGCATGCTTATCAGATCTGAAATGCCTCCGCAGGAGCAGTTGAATGTTGTAATGCGAGCATTTACAACTTCCTGCGACGAGGACAGCACGAAGATCTGGTAAGCATGCTAATATAAGTATTTGAGACTGCCCCTTCTTGTCTTCACTTTTCCGGACTGGACAAAGCTGCGCCTGCCGCTGTGGCATATTCGGCATGCAAAGGAATATGGAAATTGACATTGAACAATTTGGTCAGGCCGTCGAATATGGCTCTGGCCTGAGGCACATTTGTCAGGTTGCCCGTAAGCACCACATCACTGACTTTCTCGTTCCTGGATGCGAAAACAGCCAGCATGCCTATGGTCTGGAACACAAGGTTTATTATTCCCAGAGCAATATCGGCTTTGGAGGCCAGATCGCTTATCTTCCCGAAATTCGACGCAGTGGTCTCTTTTGTAAGGCCTGCCACATCACCATGAGAAATATCACCTATCGAGAGATCCACATTGCTCAGGTTTCCATCCTTCGCCATATCAACAAGATCGGAAAAATTCCTTATATTGAGCATACGGTTGGAAAGCCCCAGAAGGGTTCCTCCTCCCACTCCTGTCCCTCCGATATGCTGCACCCTGTCACCATCAGCAATGACATATGCTGTTCCTGTACCCATGCTGACGATGATCGCTCTCGTAAGATCGCTGAGGGAGAGCCCGCCGCGGCCTATGGCCAGAAACTCATCTACCTTGTAAGTAGGTATGCTGAATATTTTACCTTCTATGAACGAGGAACCGACACCTGTTACCATGACATTGTCCACATCGGATAATTGCAATTTATTCTCATTGAGGAATTTACCCAAAGCTCCGTAGACAGATGACAGAGGATCGGTAGCCTTGACAAGCAGCGGACTGAACAGCTTGCCTTTATCGAGCCCCACGATTTTTGTGGTGCTGCCTCCTATGTCGATCCCGACTATTATACCCATGTACCATCATCTCCAATTATTTACTGACTGTTTTACTGTAGCGGAAATAAGCCAGAGCTACCGACATGGTCAAAATTCCGCTGATAATCGCTTCCGGAACAGCGTTTGTTGTAAATACAATAAGAAGGATTTTGCCAAATGCTTCTCCGATCAGTTCAACGACTTTGTCTGCATAGAGAAGATACAGCATCAGAAATACCAACCCTGTATTTGTAAGGCTTCCTGCAATACCGCCTATAAATGTACTTACGGTATTTTTAAATTTGGATTTGTTAAAAAGTTTGGATATCCCATAAAAAGCGTAATAAGCCACAACACCGATAAACATTCTCGGCAGTACTGATACCAATGGGTTCATGAACAACGGGTCCAGAATGGCTGAAGGCCTTGTCAGTGCATGTATAAGCCCTACAATACCTAAAGAGGTTCCCATTATGAATCCTGCTACAGGTCCGAGGACAACTCCGGTTATTATTGTCGGAATGTGGATGATCGTTGCGCTGACTGTCCCCAGCGGTATCATTCCCAGGGGAGTCAGGTCCATGATGATGGTGATGGCCAGCATAAGGCCGAGAAAAGCTAAGCCTCTCGGGCTTTTGAAAAGATTTTTCATTTTAACCCTCCGTTCTCATTCCCTATAAGGGATATGATTCGAAATAATATGATTGATTATTAATCTGTCCGGTTTATGAAAAATACCGGCATTGATTAAAATATAGCACAGCAAAGTCATCTGATTCAATAATATATGATGCCATAATATCTTCCAGTGTCATATTTGATTTTAGTTATTTTTTACACTACAAATACCTGAATAATACCGGATTTTTATACTAAAACTTATTTTGTTGTCGAAGGGTATAATAAAATGTGATAAAATGAAACCGTTATTTTGATTTTGCGGGTGGTTGTTTTGCATCATTTGTTTATAGTCAATCCTGTTGCCGGCAAGGGAAAAGCATTGCGCTTTGTTTCTGAAATAGAATCCCGGTTCGATGGGTCCGGCCATACCTATGAAATAGCGGTTACCAAAGCGCCGGGGCATGCCAAAGAATTAGCTGAAGAGGCGGCTTCAAGATATGACGGGATACGCATCTATTCAGTCGGCGGAGACGGTACGCTGAATGAGGTCGTTAACGGTCTTGCCGGATCCCGTGCCGAACTTGGCATAATCCCATGCGGCTCCGGAAATGATGCTGCCCGCAGCCTGTATACTGTTATGGATCCTGAAAATCTTATAGATGTTCTTCCCGACTCTCATTCAATTCCTGTCGATCTGGGCAGACTTAATGACAAGTACTATATAAACATTGCCTCCACAGGTTTTGATGCCGATGTGGCACTGAACAGCAATCATTTTAAGAGCTTTCCGTTCGTTTCAGGACCTGCGTCATATGTTTTGGGAGTTCTTGCTGCTTTGATAAAATGTAAGAAGTATAAACTCAGGATAATTCTTGATGATAAAGAGCCAGTGGAAAAGGAACTGCTGCTCGCCATCTTTGCAAACGGCTCATATTACGGCGGAGGCATGAAGGCCGCACCCAGCGCCAAAATCGATGACGGCATGCTGGATTTCTATCTGGTCGATTCATGCAGTCGTCTCAAGATACTGAAGTTTTTTCCAAAATTCCAGAAGGGCCAGCATGAGACCATGAAGGAAGTTTCTCATTTCCGTGGGAAAAGAGCCGTTATCGAAAGCTCCGTTCCTTTCCCGGTGAACATCGACGGGGAAGTCAGCCTCGAAACACGTGTGACTGTTGAAATACTGCACCGCAGTATCAACATCATCGTTCCTTAAACCATTTTGAGGGCGTTCTCTTTCTTGTTCAGAGCATAGAAGCCTGTCGGGTTTTCAACATTTTTCTTGTTGTAGACAAACTCCCTGCCGTCCATACCTGAGAAAATGCCCCCTGCCTCAGTAATGATAATATCCATCGCAGCGGTATCCCATTCCATGGTGCTGCCGAAACGGTAATACACCTCGACATCGCCTCTTGCCAGAAGACAGCCTTTGTACGCACTTCCTGCAACTATAACGTTTTTTATATTGTTCGCGGCGATGAGCTTATCCAGTTGGGGAGCATGGTGGGACCGGCTTCGGGCAAGCCTTATATCCTCAGTCCTGTCGGATACGAAAATGCGCTCCTCCCGGCTGTTTATGAATGACCAGGCACCGAGTGATCTGGCTGCGTAATACAGCTCCTTATAAACCGGGATATAAATAACGCCCAGAACCGGACGCCCCCATTCGGTCAACGCAATATTGACAGTGAACTCATCGTTTCTGTTAATGAATTCTTTAGTGCCGTCAAGAGGGTCCACAACAAAACAGTACCGTGCTCCCAGTCTGGAATGATCATCGCTTGATTCCTCGGATAAAACCGGAATTTCCGGAAATTCCTTTTTTAGGCCTGTTACTATGATTCTATCCGCTCTTTTATCTGCTTCGGTCACGGGTGAATTATCTTTTTTATACTCAATGTCAATCTCTTTTTTATAAAGCTTCAGTATCTCCTTACCAGCTTCGATCGAAAGCTTCTTCATGGTATCCAAAGTTTCTTTTGCATTTATCACTGGTTTTCATCTCCGTATCATAATAGTTTGACATATTTCTTCCGGTCATTTACATATTCGATCCTGTAAACCTCTCTTACCGGGCAGCCATAAGCAGCGCTTGTACTGATGACCTGATTCATATACTGTTCAGGAAACAGAAGGCAATACCCGCATCCTGTTTTGGAGACTTTACAGGGCGTTGAAATGACCTGAAAGACAAGGCCTCTCTGCTCAAAAATCCTGCAGATTCTATAAGCATAATTCCCCGAATCATAAAGTGCAATACAATCCACAATCTGCACCTATTATATCATAATCATAATATATGCTATGAGCATGTCTGTCCAAATGTGCACCAAGAGATATTTTCGGTTATTCATACAAGGAGCCCGGCACTAAGGCTGGGCTACGAAAATACAGACCCGAAGGCTAGCTGTGGTGTTCCCCTATAAAAATTGAGCTTTTTATCCTGTCATTCTGATAAACGTAGTAACTATGAATCTGTCCAGTAGAGCAGTTCTCCTTGACAGATGGAATCGGCGTGAAGTATAATGTTTAATGCGCTTGTAATGAAAAGCGTTTTTATGCGCCCGTAGCTCAGCAGGATAGAGCACAAGTTTCCTAAACTTGGTGTCGCACGTTCGAATCGTGTCGGGCGTACCAAAACAGCCGATAGATTTATAATCCATCGGCTGTTTTATTTAACTCTATATCACCTTTCGTCCGGATAATAAACAAACCCGCATTTTGAATCCCCGTCAAATCCCAGGCTTTTGTAGAATTCATGGGCCTCTTCTCGCTTGGCGGAGCTTAACAGCATCACTTTGTAACAGTTTTGTTCTCTTGCGAAATCAAGAAGCAGCTGAATTGCCACACTTCCATAGCCTTTTCTTCTGAAATCGGGATGTGTCACGACATTCTCTATAACAGCATAAGGTCTTCCGGTACGTGTAAGGTTGGGAACGACAGCTATGTTGCATGTGGCAACAAGCCTGTCGTTCTCTTCTACCACTGCATAACGATATCTGCCCGGATTACTCATGATCTCATCCCACACATTTTCAAGGGGGGATGATGATGCTTTTTCATCATCGGGATGAAGGATCTCATATAAACCCATTATGCCTTTAAGATCATCGTACCGGGCAAATCTCGCATTCATTAGCAACCTTCTCTCAGTTTACGGTTTCCAGATTCTTAAATATTCCTGTTGAAAAGACAAACAGTGTCACTGCAAGGACAAAGCTCCAGGCACCTATGAAGCATAACATCAAAAATTCGCTTTCGGTAAATGTAAGAACAAAGACTCCCCCGATAATGCCAGGTGCAACCATCAAAAGATTTGCTATCGCCTTGACAAATATCATGACATTTTTGCTGTGTATGCGCCCGAATATTCTTCGTGCAAGTATATCGCCATATGTATATACTGCTCCGAACAAAACATAGGCAATTATACAGCTTATTACTGTTTCAACCTTAGCCTTGACCAAAATCCCGGACAACACAAACAGGATAAATCCGTCAAAAAGATTCTTAACATGCTCTCCCAGGGTCGCGAAAAAGAGCTTTTGGGCGTATGATGCAGGAATCAGAAAAATATAATGTTTTTCCAGCTCTTTGCCTATACCGCCCTGCATTTGAGTCAGCAGCAGCATATATGCCGCAAAGAACAGTATCGTTGCCAAAGTAAGCACGTTTGACTCGTCGGGCATTATAAACTTGAATATTATTGCAGCTATTATGACCATAACCGAGGATCTGTCAAGAAACAAGAAAAACGCGGTCTTTCTGAGCTCCAGAAGGTACCTGAAAAAGATCGATACTGCGCCTGTGCCCGAGAGATTCTGCTTCACTTTATTCTTTACCTTCAAATTGAATCTCAGGTTATTTCCCTCACGCTTTGCCTTTATGGCAGCCTCAAAATATTCGGCGCCCTCCAGCACATCCTCGTAATAATCGAGATTCATCCGGTATAATGCAATTGAAGTGCCTATAATCAACAGCCCCATTCCGGAAAGCCCGATCCAAAATTCAAGTGTAAAACCATTCATAGCAGCAGATGCTATGGAACTTGTCCAGCCGATTACAGGAAAATATCTGATGACCGGATGCGTGAAAACACTACTCAAAGAATCCACAAAGCTTCTGGTTTTTGCAATACTGGTGATAAACACGATTACGACCGCTAAAGCCAAAACATCGAATAATCTTTTTAAAAGCTTTTTTCTTTCTGAGCTTTTTGAAGCCCATGAATAGAATATCATGCTTATCAATGGATATGACAGAGCAAACATAACGGCTGAAAGCAATATCATCCAGACACCGTAGGACTGCATGGCAAAATTATTCTTTAGATTGGGGATCTGGCATGTTGCGATAAACAGGAACAGAATAGTACCGCCGATCTGTTTTATAAAAGCGTAAAGAAGAATTTTATTGGGCATTATGGGGGCGGTGAATGTAAAATTCACGTCTGCCATGCGAAAATACGTACTGCCCTTTTCTATCCCAAGCTTAATGTATGTATAATACATAAACATGAACACAAGCGACATAATTCCGGTAAAAAACTCCGGAGAACCGCTCCTTATTAAACCTGCAGGCATGGCAAAGGAAGCAACCAGCATTAAGGCTATAAATAGTATTATAAATATATAGCCGATCAGCAGGGATGGCTTTTTTAGGACACCCTTAAACAGATTTTTAAATGTACGTCTTATTATAAACATCAAAGCTTTCATGCCGGTTTCTCTTCCTCCTTATCGGTAAGGGAGAAGAAGATATGCTCAAGGGATTCACCGCTTGCCAGCATTGCATCGCGGGTATTGACATATACAATTTCACCCTTGTTCATTATAAGAGCTTTATCCCAGATTTCAGCTATGGAATCCAGGATATGTGTGCTTATCAGCACTGCGCATCCCGCGCTCTTAAGTTCGACAAATATTTCCTTAAGCTCCTTTATAGCCTTTGGGTCAAGCCCTATCATGGGCTCATCGAACATGACCATGCGGGGATTTATCAATAATGCACAGCAAATGCTGACCTTCTGCTGCATTCCTTTTGAAAGCTCCTTGCCGATCTTGTCCTTTTTGTCATCCATGTCAAAACGTTTCAAAAGAACTTCGGCGGTATCTTTCCAATCCTTTAATCCATAAGCTCTTGCTATGAACTCCAGATGCTCCCATACGGTCAGTGATTCGTAGAGGGCAGCTGTTTCAGGTATGTAACCAAAGACTCTCTTTGCTTCGATACTCTTGTTGGGTTTCCCGTCAATGGTTATCTCACCGTCGAAACGCAGCAGACCTGCGATCGACTTGATGGTCGTGCTTTTTCCCGCTCCGTTCGGACCTATCAGTACTCCGATCTCTCCGCTGTTGACCTCAAACGATACATTGTTGACAGCCAACACCTTTTCATACTTCTTTGACAAATTTTTAACCTTTAACATACTGTCCCTCCTTATATGGGTGCATATTCACTTATATTTTAATTCGCGCCGCAGCACTTTTTGTACTTCTTGCCGCTTCCGCAGGGGCATGGGTCGTTTCTTCCCACCTTATTGCTGACAGCCCTGTGATCCTCATTATACTTTTTCCTGATCTGCATCCGCTCTTCGATGGATAACAGGCCGTCCCATTCCTTCAGCTCATAAAGCCAGTGAGCCTTTGCGCCAAGCATATTGTAGTAAAGTTTGTAATGCAGGATCGCCTTGTCAATATGGCTTTCCTCTGTCAGTGATTCCAGGTCGAGCTTGCTGTCCAGACTGGTATTTATACCATCCAGGAAACCCATAAAGGTTACATTGTCCATGTCATAGGTCTTTGCCAGATCGGCCAGCGTACCTGTAAGGCTTGCTGTTCCCGATCCCAGTATTTTTTTGTAAGCCTCGGTCTCCTTCTCGATATAGTTCTCAAAAAACTTCTGGCTTTCGGGATCTTTGTTCTGATTTTCAAGCCTTTTCTGCCATTTTTCGTATAAACTCATACCAACACCCTCCCAGTGAACATTAAAAACAACTTATATTATGATCACATCTTTTCAGGAGCCTCTATTTTTATCAGCTCCAATATATTTCTGATAACTATTCTGGTGCAGTCCACCAGTATCAGCCGGGCCATCATCAGCTCCTCTTCCTCACCTTTTACTCTGCATGCATTGTAGAAGCTGTGGAAGCCGGCCGCGACCTCCATTACATATCTGGTCAGTCTGCTTGGTTCAAGAGTCTTCGCTGAAAGAGCGATCTCTTCCGGATACTCCGAAAGCTTTCGCATAAGCTCGATCTCTTCCTTCTCCTTCAGAAGGGTCAGATCCACCTCTTGAACCGGCTTACCCCTGATACCCTCTTCGGCCAGTTTTCTAAGCATGCTGCAAATACGAGCATGAGCATACTGGACATAGAAAACCGGATTATCGTTTGACTGTTTGACAGCCAGATCCAGATCGAAGTCAAGATGGCTTCCTGCGCTTTTCAGATTGAAGAAGAACCTTGCGGCATCCCTTCCGACTTCCTCCAGAAGGTCTTCTAGCGCTATAGCCTTTCCGGTCCTCTTGGACATACGGGCAAGCTCACCGTTCCTGAACAGCCTTACAAGCTGGAAAAGCACGATCTCGAGCTGTTCCTTCTTAAGTCCGAAGGGTGTTATCGCAGCCTTCATCCTTGCCACATGGCCGTGATGATCGGCGCCCCAAAGATCTATAGCCAGATCAAAACCCCTGGTAACGAGCTTGTTGTAATGATATGCAATATCGGCTGCCATATATGTCGGAACACCGGTATTTCTTATGAGGACCTCATCCTTTTCAAGGCCCAGTTTCTCTCCGTTCAGCCAAATCGCGCCGTCTTTTTCAAGAGTATAGCCTTTTTCGGTAAGGTAATCCACGACTCTCTTCACATCACCATTGTCGTGGAGCGTTTTTTCAGAAAACCATACGTCGTATTCAATTCCGTAGGCCGAAAGTATATCACGGATCCTCTGAATATTTATGGGGAGGGCGTAATCGACCAGTATCCTGCGTCTTTCCTCCGAAGGCTTGTCCATGAGAGAATCACCATGCTGGCTGAAATAAGCCTTCGCATGTTCGATTATGTCTTCTCCATGGTAACCGTCTTCGGGAAACTCCACCTTGTCCTCGCCAAGCACGAGCTGGAGATAACGGGCTTCCAGCGACATGCCGAATTTCTCTATCTGATTTCCGGCGTCATTTATATAAAATTCTTTCGTAACATCGTAACCGGCTTTTTTAAGAACGCTTGCCAGGCAGTCGCCAAGAGCTCCGCCGCGGGCATTGCCCATATGGAGCGGACCTGTTGGGTTTGCGCTTACAAACTCCACATTGACCTTCATGCCTTTGCCCAGATCCACTTCCCCGTATCTTTCCCTCTTCTCCTGGATAATGCGGACACAGTCATACAGCCAGTCCCTGCTGAGATAAAAATTAATGAAACCGGGACCGGCTATTTCAGTTCTCTCGATATATGTTCCGGTAAAATCAAATTCACCTGACAATAATTCGGCTGTTTTTCTGGGGGGCAGTTTCGTCTGCTTTGATACCTGCATGGCCACATTGGTGGAAAAATCCCCGAAATTTCTTTCACGGGGCACCTCTACCGACATATCGCTGATTTGGACATGTGGCAGAGTTCCCTTTTGCTCGCATGCTTTAAAGGCATTTTGCACTACATTGAAAATTTGCTCCCTGATTTTGTCGAAAATGTTGTTCATCGAATCCTACCATCCTTGCTTTATCCGGTTAGTTCTTTTTCTCGCTCACGCTGACAAATAAGCTGTTTCTTCCGCCGAAGGAACGGTTATATTCAAGTATATAATCCACCTTGATATTACCACCTGATTCATTGAAGTCTATATCGACATTCCTGGCTGTTATTCCCAGTATAACACTTCCGTACTGAGTAGCATAGTCGGTAAGGTGAGTTTTTCCGACTTCAAACAGCATCATGGCATCGACGTTTCCATGCCTTATCAGTGTCACTGAGTCTTTCGCGACTTTCAAAGTGGTTGTCGTTCCGTTCAGCCCGGTTATTTCGCTTTCCTCGTATTTTACTACATAGCAGTCGTTTTCCTTTGTCAGCGTTCCTTCCGTAATCAGACTCATATGGTCTTTTCCACCCGAAGCATCATCAATAACGCTGTTTACGGTAATCAGAACTTGCTTCTCCACATTCAGTCCCTCTCTTCAGTCCCTCTCATATGATCGTATATCCTGCTCATATTTTTCAAATGCCAGTTCTATCAGTTTTGTGATCAGCTCGGGATAAGGTATTCCGCTGGCTTCCCAAAGCTTCGAATACATACTGATGCTTGTAAATCCCGGCATTGTATTGATTTCGTTAAGTACGACCCTGCCATCTTCACATACAAAGAAGTCAACCCTGGAAAGACCCGAACAGCCCAATGCCTTGAAAGCTCTTATCGAATAGTCCTGAACCTGCTCGACAATATGGGAAGGAAGATCGGCAGGAATTATTGTTTCCGATTTTCCGTCGATATATTTTGCGTTGTAGTCGTAGAAATCGTTGCAGGGCACTATTTCGCCCACCGTTGACGCAATCGGGTTCTCATTTCCCAAAACAGCGCATTCGATTTCTCTTCCCCTGATAAACTCCTCGATCAATATTTTGGAATCATATTTCGCAGCCGAAAGCAGAGCCGCTTCCAGATCCTGAGGATCCTTAACCTTGCTTACGCCTACCGATGAGCCCGCATTAGCCGGCTTTACGAAGCACGGCCAGCCCAGCTTCTCGGTAACACTGTTTATCAGAAACGGCATGGACCCTTTGATCTCACTTCTCATCACTTTTATGTAGTTTGCCTGGGGAATACCCGCATTTTTGAAAACCAGCTTTGAGAATTCCTTATCCATTCCCGCGGCAGAGGCCAGGATATTGCAGCCTACATAAGGTACGCCAGCAAGCTGCAGGAGCCCCTGTACCGAGCCGTCTTCACCGTTGGGACCGTGCAGGACGGGAAATACCACGTCCACTCCGATGTTTTGGTCTTCTTCATCCTTGAAGCTGACAAGATCCACACAGCTTGGCGGAGCTGTCAGAAAGCGCTTGTTCGATCCGGCTTTGTCAAGAAGCTGCTGTCTTGCAACACCTTCCCATTCTCCGGTTCCTATCAGGCTGATATCTCCTTTATATTCCAGCCATTCTCCGGTTTTTGTTATCCCGACCATCCTTATATCGAAGCGCTCTATGTCCATATTCTCAAGAACGCTCTGGGCAGAGACTCTGGACACCTCATGTTCCGATGACTGCCCGCCAAACAAAACGGTAACCTTTATTTTCTTCACTCTCAAAGCCTCCCGAACGGTTACAAGGGGAGCTCCTGCGCTCCCCTTAATAAGGCGGTTTAATTAAATCTTTCCATTAATTATACTTAACTATCATACATTATTCAAGCGGATCTTCGTCTTCGCTTACAGTCTCTATGCTTTCGTCCTCACCGGTCGAATCAACCGGTTCAAGACCTCCATCCTCAGGCCTTGCCAGACCCACTTCCTTGTTTACCACTGCATCGTTTCTCGGGAAATCACTGTTCAATGTGACATTGTCCTTAAAGTTCTTTGTTTCCTTGCCGTTGATGGTTATCTTGACCCTTTCGATTTCCTTGAGCTCGGTAAGGGTATTGACAATGGAGTATACCGTCAGCTCGGCAAGCTCTTTTCCGCCCGGGTGATTATCGATGAATTCTTTGGTGAAGTCCACTTTCGCTACCCTTTCAGAGATCGTGACGGGAGATCTCAAGGTGGTGCCCTCAGCTATCAGAGGAGTCAGTCCTTCGGCCTTGGGTCCTTTAAGCAGTTCCTTGATGATGGCCGAAGCAAGGGTTTCCGCTCCTTTCTTGGCTTCCTTGATATCCACATAGCGAATTTCTTTGACCAGCTTGTTTTGCTGTTCATTACCGAAGTACAAAATTACGGGCACTTTTTCGTTGAGCACAGCCGCTTCTTCTTCATCAATGGTCAGGCTGCTTATCGGGGTAAGGTCTTCTTCCATGGCATCTTCACTCTTTTTATCAGTGCCGCAGGAACACATTACCAGCGCCAGAACCATTATCACAGCTATTACTCTAAATTTTTTCATAATGCACACCTCTTGTCTGAATCCATTTTAATGTGTATGTCAGTGACAGCTTATTTATTCTAGTTTTACTCATGCACTTTACAAAATTGAACACGTAGGGTAGAATTATACAGAAATTAACATTAATCATACTAATATATATTGACATGATTGGGGATATTATTATGAAGAGCAGACTGAATCGCGAAAGAATAAGAGAATTGATGAACACCAGATGTATGGGAAACTACAATCAGTTCAGCAGAGAGCTGGGCGTTGATCCTGCCCATTTATATCGGTTTTTGAATACAGGGATCGGTGGAGGCAAGAAGATCATATTGAGTTTGATGAATTATTGCGAGAAAAATAATCTGGATTACAAAAAATATATTGAATTCTAGTGGTTTTTGATGCAGTTTAACCACAACATGTTGCACTAAATGAAAATTTAAAATTGTCTAATATTTTGTTGTTTTTATGCTTATATACATATGGAGGATTGATTTATACTATATACGTAAGCAGCAGCTGATGTAGTGATTGATGTGCTAATGACCGCAAGCAGAACGCAGGACAGGATGAAGTACTGAACGCAGCATTTACCCCTTATTGCCCCCTTTTCGCTCCTTTCGGAGCGGAACATTTTAAAATTTTTATATAGATTCCTCCTTTATTGCAAATAAGATCGGGAAAAACCCGATCTTATTGCATTTCTACCGTTTTTTGCGTACCCATTCGATCATCTGTCTTGAGGCGATGGCTCCCTGACCCACCGCTACGGCTATCTGTTTGAAAGTCCCTGTGCAGTCGCCTGCGGCAAACAGGCCAGGAATATTAGTTTCCATTTTGTCATTTACCTTAATGGACTTTCCTTCTGTCGCTATCCCCATCTTCAGAGCAAAGCTGGTCGAAGAAGCGCTTCCGTAAGCTACGAAAAGGCCTTCGATACTTTCTCTGCTTCCGTCTTCAAAAACTACCCATTCTATTTTATCCTGTCCGTCAAGCTCTTTGATTTTATTTTCGCTGATCCTGAGTTTTGACAGGGAATCCTTGTGTTTGTCCGATATGTTCAGAGGCATGCCGTTTGTGTAAAGTGTTATGTCACTGGTGAAGGCCATGAGCTCCAAAGCCTCATGGACAGCATAATCAGTATATCCGAGAACTCCGACTTTTTTATTTCTGTAGAAAAAGCCGTCACATGTGGTGCAATAGCTCACTCCATTACCTTCGAACTGATCCAGCTTCCTGACAGGAGCCTTCACGACAGGCGCTCCTGTTGCCAGAAGCACGGTTTTCGCTTCATATTCGCCGTTCACGCAGATGACTTTGAAATTGTCTGTTTTCTCTATGCCTACAACCTCATCTTCTTTGATCTCCGCTCCAAGGCGCAAAGCTTGTTTTTCTCCTGTTTCAAAAAGTTCCTTTCCACCGATGGGATGCTCAAATCCATAATAATTCTCTATTTTATCAGCTTTGAAAAGCATGCTGTCGGTTTTCCCGATAACCAGTGTCTTCAGGTTGCCCCGGGTCGTATATATAGCACAGGACAATCCCGCAGGCCCTCTGCCGATAATGATCGCATCGTAAATCATAACAAGTCTCCTTCGAAGTTTAATTTGTGAAATTATTTTACCATAATATTAGCTGTTTTAAAAATGAGTATCCTGGGATAAACTTCTACTTAATCGGGTAGCGCAGCATTAAGGATGAGCTACATATCTATACACCCCATACAATTGACAGATTGGTAATGTATGGTATTATTAAACTGACTTTAGCTTTAGGAGATTTGCAATGAAGGATTATTTGCTTATCGCAGGCTTTATTATCGGATTAGTTCTTAATGCCATCGGAAGAAAGAAATCAAAGACAAATGCATTATCATTCATTGGCGTCATGCTTATGGTCTTATGCATAGGCTTTGCGCTGCCCGATATGATAAGGGGCTTTATCGATGGCTTCAACGCAGGAAGGGAAGGCTTATGATGGGTATACCCAGAAAAGATGGAGTTATGACGTTTTATATTACCCGATGACCAGAACTTTTCATATAAAAAAGGGAGAATTTGTCCTGCACAAAACCGAGGTCGAACTGGGCGATTATCCTGAGGAGATCAGGGATGTAGTCATACAGTATTTGTCATTACGGGTTTTAGACGTACTCAAATACAGTAGATCCGCGCTAATATCCATACTTCATTCGAACTGGGCATTGTAAAGCTGGTAATAGAACCCTCTTTTTTGCATCAGCTCATTATGACTGCCCTGTTCCGCAACGCTTCCGTCCCTGATCACGAGTATATGGTCGGCATTTTGTATTGTTGAAAGCCTGTGTGCTATCACAAAGCAGGTCTTGTCCTTCATCAGGTTTCTCATGGCCTGCTGTATCTGCATTTCGGTTCTTGTATCCACATTGGAGGTCGCTTCGTCGAGAATGAGCATCCTGGCATCTGTCAGCATCGCCCGTGCTATGGTAAGAAGCTGTTTCTGGCCTTTGGAGATATTGGTGCCATCCTCACGGATAACAGTATTGTAGCCTTCGGGCAGTCGCTTTATGAAGGAGTGTATTTTGGCTGCTTTAGCCGCTTCGATGACCTTCTCCATGGTAGCATTTTTATTGCCGTAGGCGATATTCTCATAAATGGTCCCTTCAAACAGCCATGTGTCCTGGAGGACCATGGCAAAAGACTTGCGAAGGCTCTTTCGGGTCACTTTTTCGATATTCCGGCCGTCAATCAGGATCTCTCCCTTATCGGGATCGTAAAAACGCATCAGAAGGTTTATAATGGTCGTCTTCCCCGCTCCCGTCGGCCCTACGATAGCGGTGAGCGAACCTGGCTTCGCATGGAGGTTCAGGTTGTGGATTATTTCTCTCTCTTTGGAATATCCGAAACAGATACCCTTCATCTCCACATCACCAGAGATTACGTTCAGGTCTTCTGCTCCGGGAAGATCAGCCTTTTCCTCCGGTTCATCAAGCAGCTGGAAGACCCTGTCGGCCGCAGCAAGGGCCGACTGCAGCTCTGTCATTATATTTGCCGCCTCGTTTATTGGCCCTGAAAACTTCCTTGAATACAAAACGAAGGAGGAAATATTCCCCAGGCTTATCCTGTTTTTTATGAACAATATGGCTCCCAATGCGCTGATCAGCGACAGGGATATGTTGTTTACGAAATTTATGGACGGTCCGTTGAAGCCCCCCATGAATTCAGCTTTATAATAAGCATCCACCGCTTCCTGGTTCCTGCTGTCAAACTTGTTTATGGTATACTCTTCACGGTTGTATCCCTTTATTGTTTTAAGTCCCGATATCATCTCTTCCACAAAGCCATTCATTTCTCCAAGCTTTTCCGATCTTTTGCGGAAAAGCGGCCTCGTCATTTTTACCATCCATCTTGATATAAAGATCGAAAGTGGTACTGTGAACACGAACACCAGGCACAGTACCGGAGATATGGTCAGCATCATCAGAAACGAGCCGCCCACGGTTATCATGCTTGCCAGCACCTGGATCAGATCGTTGGAAAGTGAAGTATTTATGGTATCTATATCGTAGGACATTTTGCTTATGATATCCCCTGTCTGATGCGTGTCAAAATACCACACGGGCAGTCTCATGAGCTTTTGGAAAACGTCCTGTCTCATCTGGAATACGACCCTGCGGCTTATATGAATCATCAGTCTGGCAAGTCCGTAGGACATAAGGTAGGATATGGCGTAAAAGAGCAGCATAAGCGAAACATAGCCGAAAAGAGATTCAAAATCCACCTTTCCTGTTCCAGGCTTCATACTGTCCAATGCAAGACCGGAAAGCTTCGGTCCGACCAGCGCAAGCATGTTGCCGGCAATCGACAGCACCAGTCCGAGCAGCATATGGAACTTGTACTTTCCCAGGTAAGCTCCCAGGCGAATGATGACCTGCTTTTTGGTCCTTTTCATTTTTGATGTGTCATAAATTAATCTTCCGCCTGGTCTAGCCGGCATAGCTTTTATCCCCCATCTGGATCCTGTATATTTCTTCGTAGACTTCACAGTTCTTTAAAAGCTCCTCGTGAGTGCCATAACCTATCTGTTCGCCATCCTCCAGGACCAGGATATGGTCCAGAGACATGACCGAGCTTACCCTTTGGGCAACGACGATCTTGGTAGTCATATGGAATTTTTCATGGAGCATTTTTCTTATCATGGCATCGGTTTTGTAATCCAATGCGCTTGAGGAATCATCGAGGATAAGGATCTCGGGTTTTCCGGCCAATGCCCTTGAAATAAGCAGGCGTTGTTTCTGTCCGCCGCTGAGATTGGCACCTTTTATGGACAAATCCGAATTATATGAATCAGGCCGGACCATTATGAACTCTTTTGCCATGGCGTACTCGGACGCTTCTATAACTTCCTCCTCCGAAAGCTCACGTCCGAACCTTATGTTCTCCATGATGGTATCTTCAAACAGGATATCATTCTGGAACGCTGCCCCGAACATCCTTCGAAGCTCGCCTTTGTCGATGGTTTTTATAGGCTTCGAATTTATGCGGATCTCACCCTTCTGAGCATCATAAAAGCGCATCAGAAGATTGATTATCGTTGTCTTGCCTGAACCGGTAGGGCCGATGATGCCCAGAGATTCTCCCCTCTTCAGCTTGAAGCTTATGTTCCTTATGCTGTCTTCCTTGTCCTCGTGGGAGCTTTCATTGTACCTGAAGGAAACATTATCGAATTCTACATGGTATTCCGAATGTCCTGTTTCGGTCTTCTCAGACTCATTTTCCGAATCTGCGGCAACCGAAAGGTCCTCTTCGGATTCCAGGATCTCTTCGATCCGCTTCGCAGACGCTATCGATCTGGAATATACGGTAAATATCCTTGTTACAGCCAGCATGGCATTCAAGATTATCGTGAAGTAGCTCAAAAAGGCAATTATTTTGCCGACCTCGGTGAGGCCTGCATTGATCCTGTATGCGCCGACGATTATGATTAAAACAAGGCCGATGTTTAGCAAAAGCGTAATGGTGGGATTGGCCGCCGCCATTGTAGTGCCGGCTTTTTTCTCGGTCTGGGCGGCATCTGTGTTTATCCTGGTAAAGCAGTCGATTTCATGGTCCTCCTGCGAAAGAGCCTTTATTAGGCTCTATAATTTTTGGTGTTGGTGATTAAAACCAGCACCATTTTATTTACAAAAAAAGATGAGACAACTGACAAACTCTGGTAAAATATAATCGACCAAAACCATATTTTAAAGGAGTGTTGT
>DULR01000074.1 GCA_012840245.1 Clostridiaceae bacterium | reverse complement strand
TGCAGGACATGTATCATGTGAGTCTCTTCTGCCTGATGCCATATACGAGAATAACCCGCATACATAGTGTGAAATGCTGCAAAAGAGGTTATTACCACCTGTCGAGCGCATCGCTCACAGCCCGTTCCATTACCGGAAGCATTTCTTCTGCCCTGGATGTAAAGACCGATGCTTATGTTTATGTTTTCCCCCAGATCCTGAAATTTCAGGATCTGATGCTGCCATCCCACAGCTGGCAGGGCGATATGGTCGTACGAAGGTGGATTTTGGAGGATCCCTTTATCAGAGCGGGAGTTCGTGAGTATACTACTTCCGATCCGATGAAAAGTATAAACTGGAAGGCCTCGGCGCGCTCGGGAGTATTGCAGGTCAACCTGTATGAGCCTACGGCCTGTCATAAGCTGATGATACTGCTCAATGTGGATACCAGTCCGGATCAGTGGACTGTGACCAATGAGCCCGAGCGGGTAGAGTATGGGATAAGCGTTGCTGCAACCATATTTGAATATGCCTTTAAAAACTCGATAGAATCAGGGTTTGCCAGCAACGGTTTTTTAAAGGACAGCCAGAAAGAATATATCCATTTAAGTCCTGCGTCGGGAGACGAACGGAAGGCTGAGATCATGGAATGCCTTGCGAGGATCGCTATAAACAGAAGTATAACGTTTATCTCGCTCATCGACAGGGAACTGGACAGAAAACCGTGTAATATGGATTATTTGCTGATTACTGCTGTAATGGATGAGGAAACCGAGGACAGAATCAGCCGTCTGAAGACTATGGGGAATGCTGTGGAGATACTGAGAATATGAAAAATCAGTTTTTGATGCGATGGTTTTGGACGCTAACCGAATACCTGATGGTCTTTCCGGTCATTCTCATAATATCGGCATTATTATTGCCGGACAAATCTGTTCTGGCATTCATTCTTACCTTGCCCCTGCATACTCTGATCGCCATGACCATCGCAAGATTTATAGACAGGTTTAAAAATATAATCATGGCGGGCATTGGTATGGCTTACATCCTGCTTATATCCTGCATATGGCTTTTTATTTCACCGGAGAATTCCCGTTACTTGATCATTTATTTGGCCGGGACCGCGATTTTCTTCATCAGAGGTATAGCAAAGGCAACCGGAGGGTCTGTGATATTTTTCTATGCCGGCGGACTGGTAATCCACGGGATTTCACTTTTCTTCCTTAGCCGGGTCAGTGTTATCAATCCGTATTTCAATATTGCTGTCACTGCTTCGGTAATATATGTCGCAATTTCTCTTCCGCTGGCCAACTGGTATTTTCTTATTACCGAATCACAGCAGAAGAACAGCCTCAACATCATGCCCGAGACGTTAGTCAGGGGAAACAGGATGATCGCTTTCGGCATGCTGGGCATAATCGGAGTCCTGTCCTCAGGCAGGTTTCTGCTTCAGGGATTTGATTTACTGTTAAGAACACTCAGAGACATGGTAGGATGGCTGATGAGCTTATTGGCATCCGATGATGACTTTTCTGTACCTCCGCCTGAGAATTTCGATCCTTCTTTTGAAGAAATGCCTCAGGCTGAGTCAAGCCCGCTTGTTGAACTAATATCCGACATCATTTCAGCTTTACTGACCCTGACGGTTCTGTTTTTTGTGATAAGGTATATCGTAAAAAATCACAAGATGATCATAAGAAGCATAATGGATTTTTTATCGCGCCTGATGAACCGTTTTCATAGGTGGAGTTCGTCCGAGCAAAGCTATGTCGATACGCAGGAATTCCTTTTGAAACTCGACGATCTCAAAGGTTCGTCATTTTTCAAAAGGTTTTTCAGAAGGGAAAAGCGATGGAAGGACATGAAGGACAATGCAAGCCGCACGCGCTTTATCTATACAAGATTCGTTCTGGATAACATAAAAAGAGGTTTTCGATTCAAGGTATCAGATACGCCCTCCGAAACAGTTAGAAGAATATCGGGTGAAATGAAGAGCAGCAACGAAAACCACAGCCTGCTGGATGAGGCATATAACAGCGTTCGCTACGGACAGAAAGAAGTCAGCGATGAGACAGTCAGGGCACTGAAAGATCAATATCTGTAAGTGTTCAGTTACGCTGCCCGGTGTACATTATGGAAAGTCCTTTGCATTTTTGATTCAGTCCCGCATCGTTTAACCCTGTTTAATGTAAGTTCATAAATTTTTCCTTTTAGGTTCGTATTTACGTGGTACAATAATCTAGTAAGACTTAAAACAGCAAGGCAGGTGTTAAAATGAATGAATGCGGCGAGCTTTTAAAAGAGCTCAGCAATATAAGATCCGTCACAGGACGGGAAAATATGGCTGCCGGGAAGATCGCAGAGCTTTTCGGTGAATATTGTGACGAAGTTACCATTGATCCTTTTTACAATGTGATAGGTCTTAAAAAAGGCCGGTCAAATAATGCCGGCAATGTGCTTGTAACTGCCCATTATGACGAAATCGGCCTTATCGTTACCGGAATAGAGGACAGCGGATTTTTAAGATTTGCAGCAGCCGGTGGCGTAGATCCGAAAGCCATAGGAGCGATGGAAGTCATCGTACACGGCAAAAGAGATCTGTTCGGAGTGATCGGTGCAAAACCCCCGCATCTTATTCCTCCCGAGGATAAGGACAAGGAAATCAGGATGGACGACATGAGGATAGATATCGGCTATAACGGTGATAAGGCAAGAGAGCTTGTCTCTGTGGGCGATATGGT
>DULR01000073.1 GCA_012840245.1 Clostridiaceae bacterium | reverse complement strand
TCTGATATATAATATTACTCATAAGAGACTCCTCCTTGGTATTTTGTTTGTTTTTTGTTGATCAATATTTTACCAAAAAAGAGGGGTCTCTTGTTTTTTTAACCTAAAACAATTTTACACTAAGCATCCATGAAAATATCTTTTCTTGACAAACATAAAAAGAGAGATATAATAAAATCATACCCCCACCCGGTGAGGGGTGGGGGTATGAGTCAAATCACAGTGGAGGTAATTATCTTGAATAACAGCGACAGGACTCAGGTTATGAATCTGTTGAAAACGTCGAAGGGACAGATAGACGGGATAATCAGGATGCTTGAAGAGAGCAGATATTGTGTTGACATATCAAAACAGATCCTGTCTGTCCAGGCTTTGCTCAAAAAGGCCAATCTTCAGATTTTGGAGCAACATATCAAGCATTGTGTGAAGCAGGCCTTTGCACAAGGGGAAGTAGCCGGAAATGAAAAAGTCGATGAGATCATGGAATTGATCAGTAAATACGCAAAATGATTCTTGCAGCAAGGTGGTGCGATTATGGCCAAAGAAATTCTTGAAATAACCGGAATGACTTGCGCTTCATGCGCAAAGGCGGTTGAAAGATATGTGGGCAAGGTGGACGGTGTTGGCTCTGCAGTTGTGAACATTGCAACAGAAAAGCTCACGGTTGAATTCGACGAAACCAAAACAGATATGGGCAAAATAAAGGATGCGGTGATAAAAGCCGGATATGGGGTAAAGGGATCAAACGGGAGCATGAGAGAAATATCTCTTCCCATAGCCGGTATGACATGTGCGTCGTGTGTGAAGGCTGTTGAAAGGGCTGTAGGCAAGCTGGAAGGCATAGAAGAGGTAAGTGTCAATCTGGCAGCCGAGAAAGCAAAAATCGTTTATGATACCGAAAAAATACGGCTTTCACAGATCAGAGATGCCATAGTAAAGGCAGGATACGAACCTCTGGAGATGGAAAACACTAATCAGGCCGACTACGAAAAAGCACGCAGGGAAAATGAAATAAGAACTCTGAAAACCAAGTTCCTGATATCAGCGATATTTACCCTTCCACTGTTCTATATAGCTATGGGGCATATGATCGGCTTGCCCCTGCCTATGATCATCGATTCCCATGACAACCCGCTGAATTTTGCTCTGATACAGCTTCTGCTGGTCATACCGACGATGATTGCAGGATACAGGTTTTATACAATAGGCTTCTCAAGGCTTGTGAGACGTGAACCCAATATGGATTCATTGATAGCAGTGGGTACGGCAGCGGCTTTTCTTTACGGGATATATGCCGTGATCCAGATCATCAGCGGTAATAAGCATTATGCGAAAGAATTGTATTTTGAAACAACAGGAGTGATTATTACACTGATCCTTCTGGGAAAGTATCTGGAATCGGTCACAAAGGGAAGAACATCCGAAGCGATCAAGAAGCTTATGGGACTGGCTCCGAAGACTGCTACGGTGATACATGACGGCAAGGAAATGGTCATTCCCATAGATGAGGTGGAAGTGGGGGATGTTATCATTGTAAAGCCGGGTGAAAAAATCCCTGTTGACGGCGAAGTGATCGACGGACGGACATCGGTGGACGAATCCATGCTTACCGGTGAGAGTATACCTGTTGAGAAAAACCCGGGAGACAGGGTCATCGGAGCCAGCATCAACAAAAACGGGACCATACGGTTCAAAGCCACCAAGGTAGGCAAGGACACAGTCCTGGCACAAATCATAAAGCTTGTTGAGGATGCCCAGGGTTCAAAAGCGCCCATTGCAAAGCTGGCTGATATAATCTCAGGATATTTTGTCCCCATCGTGATGGCTGTTGCGCTGATCGCCGGAACAGCATGGTTTGTTTCAGGACAGTCGCTGGTTTTCTCGCTGACCATATTCATATCGGTACTGGTGATCGCATGCCCCTGCGCTCTTGGTCTGGCAACGCCGACCGCTATCATGGTCGGGACAGGAAAAGGCGCTGAATACGGAGTTCTTATAAAAAGCGGCGAAGCATTGGAAATGGCTCACAGGATCAAAACCATCGTATTCGACAAGACAGGTACCATAACTGAAGGAAAGCCTGTGGTAACCGATATAATCACAACAGGATCGGTTGACGAAACAGAACTGCTTTTGCTGGCAGCTTCAGCTGAAAAGGACTCGGAACATCCTTTGGGAGAAGCAATAGTGAACAGAGCAGCTGAGATGAAAATGGATCTGGTCGATGCTGAAAGCTTTGAGGCTATACCGGGTCAGGGAATCCAGGTCGTGGTCAGAGGCAGAAGAATGCTGTTGGGAAACAAAAAGCTCATGGACGACAAAAAAATCGAGATCACGCTTCAGAACGAGTCGGACCGTTTGGCAGAAGAAGGCAAGACCCCCATGTTCATAGCTATCGATGATAAGCTTGCAGGGATCATCGCTGTTGCCGATGTCATGAAGGCAAGCAGCAGAAGAGCAATTGAGATGCTTCACAAAATGGGGATCGAGGTAGCCATGATCACCGGTGACAATAAAAGAACAGCCGAAGCCATTGCCCGGCAGGTGGGAATAGACAGAGTCCTTGCAGAAGTCCTGCCGGAAGATAAGGCAAATGAGGTAAAGAAGCTGCAGGGTGAAGGGAAAAGAGTCGCCATGGTCGGTGACGGGATCAATGACGCACCTGCTCTTGCCCAGGCTGACATTGGGATAGCTATTGGTTCAGGAACCGATGTTGCCATGGAATCTGCCGATATAGTCCTGATGCGCAGCGATCTTATGGACGTCGCCACAGCCATCCGGTTGAGCAGGCAGACCATAAGGAACATAAAGCAGAATCTGTTCTGGGCTTTTGCATATAATACAGCCGGTATTCCTATAGCGGCTGGGGTGCTGTACCTTCTGGGAGGACCTTTGCTGAATCCGATGATAGCAGCAGGAGCCATGGCATTCAGCTCAGTTTCGGTGCTTACCAACGCCCTCAGACTGAAGGGATTCAAACCGGCCGAATGAAATTGCCACGGGGACGATTCTTTTGTCATGTCAAAGGGACGGACCTTCATGCGCCATTGAGTTTCAGGGATGAGTTTCGGGGACGGAGACTTTTACTCATTCTGATTGCTTGCAATAAGTCATTATGACACAGTAGTTGATCTTTACAGAAGTGGATGATGAGTTAGGAAAGGAGTCAAAAATATGATAAAGAAAATCACAATCGAAGGTATGTCCTGCCAGCATTGCGTAAGGCATGTGAGGGAAGCTCTTGAGGAGCTGGCAGGAGTAAAAACAGCGAAAGTAAACCTTGAAAGCAAGACGGCCGAGGTCGAACTCGATCAGGACGTGGATGATGAAAAAATCAAAGCTGCCATTTCCGATGCAGGCTATGAGGTAACCTCGATTAATTAATTGTCACGGGGACGGTTCTTTTGACATGTCAAAGGGACGGACCTTCATATGCCATCAGTTGAATGATGAGATCATATAATTGCCTTTTGTGGCTTGCGAAGCATTTGTTGTGTCATTTTGAGGAGAAGCGACGAAGAATTTCTTTAAATAAGATCCTTCGACTTCGCTGCGCTTTGCTCAGATACCATAGGATGTCAAGCCTTTTTTAAAAAAAAATAACTACCTAAAGTATAATAATTATACCTTTTCCCATTGTATGTATGGCAAGTAAAACACTATTTACCGGGGATTCGGCCCTTTCT
>DULR01000016.1 GCA_012840245.1 Clostridiaceae bacterium | reverse complement strand
TAATCACCTTGAAATCCTTATTACATGAGCGTTTCATGTATTTATATTATACCATGATTGTTATGTCCTTAACTACTCTTTTAGATAAAAAAAGCCCACTTTTCAGTGAGCTTTGTCTTCAGTCTGCCAAGCCCGCTTATGCGGGCTTTTTTATTGATCGCTTTGTCATTTCGAGGTCATATTATGGTCTAAGGATCTTGATAATTATCAAAACATGATCAAATCTCAAAAAAGATGAAACAAAGAGAAAAATCAAGAAAATTAAAGAACCAGCGAGATATTTCAATAAAATAAGTCAAATAATCCTACGATAATTTAAAATGGTCACGTGAACATATTTTACAATCACAAGAAAATATAATATAATGGCATCAACAGGAAAAAGATTTCAAAATCCGGAAGGGGGAGTGCTTGTTTGCCATTAGTTCAATACTTTCCAGGCACCAAGGTGCCTGTATCCGATGAATGCCTTTTGACCGGCATTTTCAGAGTAACAAGCGGAATAACACTTTCACAGGTTTGCGAAATAACCGGGCTTGAAGCAGGTACGATACAAAACTGGGTAAAACGGGGCTATGTTAACCCTCCCACAGGACGAAAGTACAAGAAAGGACAGGTCGCCAGAATAATACTCATCAACATGCTAAGGGAAACACTGGCGCTGGAGAAGATAGCAAGAATATTAAGTTACGTTAATGGAAATCTTCTGGACCGATCAGACGACATCATGGACGACAGTGATATATATCAATGCCTGTGTGATGTCCTTATCCCGGCTGAAAGACGAGGTGTGATCGATATCAGGGAAATGTCCGCATTGATCGATTCATACCTGAAAGACTTCGAGGAGCCTTACACGGGCGCAAAAAAGAAGCTGGAACTGGTGCTTAAAATAATCATGTGTGCATGGGAATCAGCGTATTTTAAAAGGTATGCTGCCCATTTGGCCGAGGGAATATAAGGATCTGATGAAAGGAGGTTTCGTATGAGTTGGTGGAATGAGCTTACCGGTATTCAGCAGATACTCGCAACTGTTGCCATACCCGCAACCCTTGTTATGATAGTCCAGTTCATACTCCTGCTGTTTGGTTTCACGGGAGATAGCGGGGGCGATGGCGCTGATATGGATGTGGGTGATGTTTCCGGCGGTGCTGATATAGGGGATATTTCTGACGGCGTGGATATCGGGGATCTTGACAGCGGAGCCGATGGCTTGGATTTTTCTGACATTGCCGATGGAACTGATATCCCGGAACATGTCGGCTTTGATACCGACAACGCAGCAGATCATCCGGAGCACATTGCAGAAAAAGATTCTCACAGTGCCGACGCATTAAAGCTTTTTACGCTAAGAGGCATAATTGGGTTCTTATCGATAGGTGGCTGGTTCGGCGTTGCTGCGATCAGCTGGGGACTACCGGTTCCGGCAGCTCTTGCCCTGGCATTCGTAGCAGGGTATCTGGCTCTGTATTTTGTGGCATGGTCGATCCGTGCTGCTCTGAGGCTCCAGCACAGCGGCAATATCAATATCACTAATGCCATCGGCAACATCGGCGAGGTTTATATTCCCATACCTCCCGCAAAAAGCGGAATGGGAAAGGTAAATGTCATCGTTCAGGAAAGGCTGTGCGAACTCAGTGCAGTAACAGACGCCGAGCGTACTTTGAAAACAGGTGAAAAAGTAACTGTCATGGGTATTGAAAAAGATGGCGTTCTTTTGGTCGTACCCAAAAATCCCCCCGAAGGGGTTGTAATAGAAAATGAATTTTGAAGGAGGTAATAGTCATGCCATTTGAAACAACCTTAATCATTACCTGTGTTGCAATACTGATATTGTCAACACTCATGTTCATCGTGTCCCGTTACCGTAAATGTCCTTCGGACAAAATCATGGTTATTTACGGTAAGGTAGGTTCCTCAAAGGACGGCACTGCGATCTCCGCAAAATGCATACATGGTGGCGCAGCATTTATATGGCCTATTTTTCAGTCATATGAATATCTGGATCTGACACCGATGTCGATCAGCGTTGACCTGAAGAATGCACTGAGCCGTCAGAATATCCGTATAGACGTTCCTTCAAGCTTTACGGTCGGTATTTCTACCGAGCCAGGGGTCATGCAGAATGCCGCAGAACGTTTGCTCGGATTAAAGCTTTCCCAGATCCAGGATCTTGCCAAGGACATCATTTTCGGACAGCTTCGTCTTGTTATCGCAACGATGGACATCGAAGAGATCAACACCGACCGCGACAAATTCCTGGAAGCCGTATCGAGCAACGTTGAAACAGAGCTTAAGAAAATCGGTCTTCGCCTTATCAACGTCAATGTTACCGACATAAATGATGAGTCCGGGTACATCGCTGCTCTTGGTAAGGAAGCAGCCGCAAAAGCTATAAACGATGCGAAGAAATCCGTTGCTGAAAAAGACAGGGACGGTGCCATCGGTGAAGCCAATGCAAAACGTGACCAGAGGATCCAGGTTGCAGCAGCCGACGCTGAAGCAATCAAGGGTGAAAACGAATCCATGGTTCAGATCGCGCAGTCGAATGCAACACGTCGTGAGCAGGAAGCCGATGCTTTGAGAAGAGCAACTGCCGCTGAAAAAATAGCATCTGCAAAAGCGTTGCAGGAAGCCTACGCAGCAGAGCAGGAAGCAGAAAAAGCACGTGCCGCTCGTGAAAGAGCTACCCAGGAAGCAGACGTTCTGGTCAAGGCTGAGATCCAGAAGAAAAAGCTGGAGCTTGAAGCCGCAGCACAGGCAGAACAGGCAAGAATACTTGCCAAAGGTCAGGCCGATGCCATCTATCTGAAGATGGAAGCAGAAGCAAGGGGTATGCAGGAGATCCTCACCAAGCAGGCAATGGGTTATGCCGAACTGGTACGCGCCGCAGGCGGAGATGCGCTTAATGCTACACGCCTGATGCTGGCCGACAAGATGGAAGAGCTCATGAAGGTACAGGTCGAAGCTATCAAGGGCATCAAGATCGACAAGGTAACAGTATGGGACAATCTGGGCGGAAACGAAGGAACACCTGCGACTGCCAACTTCCTTTCAGGCATGCTGAAGGCAATTCCGCCGATGAACGAAATGTTCAAAATGGCCGGTATGGATCTGCCTGAGTTCCTGGGCAAGGATGCCCAAAAAGATCCTGAAACCGAAGCCGCAACAGCAGAGCCTAAAACAGAAGCCCCGGCTGAAGAAGTAAAGGCATAAAAGCACAAACTCAAAAGGGCGGATCTACTCCGCCCTAATAACATTATTTATAAAGCAAATTCATTGAATAGTTTCCTGACATCAATACCACAGATATTTTTTTCGTTTTTATACTTATTTAGAATATTCAGACGACCCTGATTAAGGTGAGGTGAATCTATACCATATCTTTTTGCCTGATAAGCTTCAAGAAAGGCTGACAATTTGTCACAAAGTTCAATCAATTCTCCGTCAACAGGAGAATACTCGTCATGGTTGTATTTATCAGCAATTTCAGCGGCTGATACTGTTTTTATTTCGCCGTCAATAATAATACGGTTATTAAATTCATTTTCAGTAAAGTACCTGATTTCTTCAATGAAACTATCGTCAATTAACGGGAACAGTTTTTCCTGGACAATACTTTCCTCAATTTTCTTTACGATTCCGGGCAAATTGTCTGTTGCACGCTTGACAGGAGAAATAATATCTCTTGTTACAGCTTCCGGCAGGTCATGAAACAGCCCGCAGAAAACATTATTATATAACCTTTTTTTTGAAGGTTTGGGTTTAAGCTCCCGGGAAAACAATAATGTAAAACATGATACCATCATACAGTGGCCAAGAACTGTTGTCCTGGGTATTCTTTGTGTTTGTCCCCAGCGTACCTGGAATCTGAGCTGCTCAATTATTGATAATAATTCATATAAATTTTGCTTTGTTACAAGCATTTGAATTCCTTTAAGATCCAAAAACTGCTGAATATCGGCATTTAGTTCTTTCTCAATATCAAAAATCCTTATAGAAGGGCTATTTATCATTTTAATGAGTTCAAATTCCCTGATAGTAGAATACTTGTGTGCAGCCCGAACAATTTTAAAATTAATATCTGAGAGATCCTTTTTTTCCAGTAAATAATTGCGGAACATTTTCAGCAATTCATTGTCCTCAATCAAAACCTCATATTGATCAACCACCCAATTATTCAATTTATCAAATTCTTCTGGGAACTCGTTCTTTATTTTTTTATGTATGGAAGCTTTTATATCAGACAATGCAATCTTTTTTAACAATTCGAAGAAACATGCATAAATGATCTTTTCCCAATCAATGATTATACCGTTCTTTTCTTCCATCTTGCCTAACAGATATGCAACTCTCAATTTGAGAGCGCTTTTATCCATCTCTGTAAGTTCAATTGGTCTTGCATGGTCATTCCATCGCTGAATAGAGAATCCTTCGAATATTTTAAGCAATAATAACTTATTTACCATAGCAAAACCTCCTTATATACTGCTCAATTGAAACAAGCTTTACAAAAGAATATATGCTATGGCATCGGAGAAATATCCATCAAAATAGATTTATACATTGTGATAAATGGGTAATATAGCAAGCAGATCAATGTGTTTTATTATTGTAATAAGGAATAAAAAGTCAGTAACAAGGCTTTGAGCTGTTATACAAAAAGGGAATAGTGGGTGATAGAATGAAAAAAATCGGCTTTATAGGTATTGGCGTTATGGGCAAAAGCATGGCCATGAATCTGATTAAAAACGGGTTCGAATTATATATATACTCAAGAACTAAAAGCAAAGCACAGGATTTGATCGAAGCAGGAGCGGTATGGTGCGATTCTGTAAAGGAATGTGTTCCGAATTGTGAAGCTGTAATAACGATGGTGGGTTATCCAAAAGATGTGGAAGAAGTCTATTTTGGAGATGACGGCATATTAAATTCAGCTAAACCGGGTACTTTTTTGATCGATATGACTACGACCAGCCCAAAACTCAGTAAAAGAATTTATCAGGCTGCTTGTTCGAAGAATCTGTATGCTTTGGATGCTCCGGTTTCAGGAGGAGATGTCGGTGCAAAAAATGCAACGCTTACCATTATGGTCGGGGGAGATAAAGAAGCATTTGAAAATTGTCTCCACATTTTTAAAGCAATGGGTTCCAATATTGTATACCAGGGTGGAGCAGGTAGTGGCCAGCATGCAAAAATGGCGAACCAGATCGCCATATCCGGTATCATATCCAGTTTGTGCGAGTCCATTATTTATGCCAGAAGCGTCGGACTTGATATAGAATCGGTGTTGAAAGCCATCAGCGGAGGAGCGGCAGGAAGCTGGCAGATGTCCAATATGTCCCAGCGAATCATTCAGGGAGATTATAAACCTGGTTTCTATATAAAGCATTTTATAAAGGATATGAAAATAGCTAAGGAAGAATCAGAATCAGCCGGCCTGGACCTGCGTATCCTGAAAGAAGTTTTAGAAATGTATAAAAAGCTTGAGAATGAGAATCTGGGTGATCTGGGAACTCAAGCTTTAATAAAATACTATGAGACATGAAAAGGGTCCAGTCATTGGAAATTTGCCGAACGAATCAGGTATAACCGCTAATTTTTAACGATGTTTACCGGGATTCTGGTTCTGCTTTTCCTACTTCAATTTTCGAGAACCTCTTTTTTAGAATAAAGTAATTGGGCACTAAAATAGGAAGTATTATTCCTCCGGTCAAAATAAAAGGATACCAGACATGATATGGTTGTTTTGAAATCAAGGCAAAAAGTCCGGTAATCAGCATGATCGCTCCTATAGCTATAAATGCTATAGCTGCAGAAAGTATAAGCCTTTTGAATTTTCCTTTTGGTGCAAATATGCCGCCAAATGTCCCGTACAGGCCAAATAAAATGCCTAATCCGCCTCCAATGATCGGGAAAATTATATTAGCAGTACTTTCACTAAACCAAATTTCCATTATGACCTATCTCCTTTAGCTATATTCTATGAATACAACCAATT
>DULR01000072.1 GCA_012840245.1 Clostridiaceae bacterium | reverse complement strand
GTACACAATTTATTAATCTTTCGACAAGGTGTCCGGATGTGCCGAAATCAGTGTCCGGATAATTCCGAAATCACTGTCCGGATGTTTTCGAAAACAGTGTCCGTATGTGTCCGAAATATGCATTCTGGATAATACCAGAACCATGGAGCTTGCAATAAGGCACTCTACGACAAACTACTGCGAAAAGATTGAAGGGATCAGGGGCGTAAGATCTGTCGAGCTAAAAGAATGTGAAGAAAGCTACATTTACATTATTAAGTATGACCGGGAACTTGATATTCTTTCTGAGCTATTGAAGATAACCAACGACATAACCTCCTTCTCGCAGAAGGAGTTGACCCTTGAAGATGTATTTATCCATCTGTTAGGAGAGAAAGCATGAAGAATATAGTCAGTATTATTTGGGGAACCATGATGATCCAGATGAAGAATTCCTTCATCAGGCCAATGTATCGCTTTTGCCTTATCGTAAATCCCATCGCATTCCCCTTTCTTATTCTTTGCCCATGACCTGGGCGGTAAAGCTGATCCGGGGAACCTTTGATGCAAATTTCACCGGAAAAGAATATTTGCACTGTCTTATGGTCCTTATGATCGAAGTCATTATATTTACTGCAGTATTTCAAATGCTGTACAAGATCATTGAACGGCAGGTAAAAATTAATGCAAGTCTGGAGCTGATGTAGAGATGGAACGTATAAGAAGATTTTTCAGCCAGTGCTGGCTGTATTATAAAGGAACCAATGCGCATCTGTATTGGGAAGAAGTTGTATTTTACAGGATAATGATACCCCTTGTGACCCTGGTCTATTATTGCTTTATCGCAAAGAACAGTTTTCAGACCGATCAGCTGACCAAATGGGTCATCGGTAATTCCATGCTGCTTTGCAACTATAGCTGTGTATTTGCCATAGGCGGAACCTTTGAGGGTGAGAGATCATATGGCAGACTAAAGTGGCTTATTGCTTCGCCCTACAGCCGCATAGCAACAGTGATTCAAAAAGGGCTGTTTTTCATCTTTGAAAGCATAGCGACAGTTATCCTGTGCATTACCTTTGGCAGCCTGATTTTCGGAGTGGATTTCTCCGACGTTGATCTTGGTATGTTTGCGATCATTATGATAGCCGGGATACTGGCCGCCATTTTCTTCGGACTGTTTTTAAGCGTCTTCTCCCTGTTGTTCGACAGCATGAACCTGATATTGAATCTTGTGAATGTTTCCATGCTGGTCCTTTGCGGTGCAAACTTCCCGGTAGAAGACCTGCCTAGGCCTGTACAGTTTATCTCATATTGCCTGCCCTTTACAAGAAGCATCGAGGCAGCCAACATGCTATTTGGCAAGGTAGATAAGAGTCGTATATTAAACCTCCTGGGTCAGGAACTGCTGGTCGGATTCGTCTATCTCACCCTGAGCATAGCCCTGTTCAAAGCCATAGAAAAAATAGCCATCCGCAGAGCAACGCTGGAGATATTCTAATGGGTTATTTAATCAATGTTAGTCACTTGTAATATTATATTGCATATATTTTCAATGGTAGTATCCATATTCGCCACCCCAGTTTCGTTTCAAATAGAGCCCATCTAAGTAGACATAGGGATATCTATTTTTAGTGGCCTATTGCGCCATGCATCTATATGTACATACACTTTCTTATTCAATTCACTGATTGTACCAGGAGAAACTCTTGTACCCCACAGGGCTTCTGTAATATCCTCAACCCGCC
>DULR01000071.1 GCA_012840245.1 Clostridiaceae bacterium | reverse complement strand
CTTCAGCACAGAGCATTCAATCAGGATCGATTTCAGAGTAAAAGGCGATGATAACCGTATCAAGGACAGCAATATAGCATTGGCGCTCTTCAGGGTGGTACAGGAATGCCTTAATAATATCAGCAAGCACGCAAATGCTACTCATGTCAGTATACAGATCGAATGCACCGAAAAGTCGGTACTGCTGAGAATAAAAGATGACGGAAAAGGCTTTGATGTCAGTACATTGCACGATATTGACCGAAAGGGAGAAAGCGGATTCGGTATCGTTGGAATGAGAGAACGTATCGAACTTCTTGAAGGCGATTTTATAATAGATTCAGCAATTAATATTGGTACTACGGTTAGGGTAAGATTGCCCTATGAGAGTCAAGGGGGTATTTAATGTCTGAGCAGATTAGGGTTATGATTGCAGAAGACCATTCCATGATCAGAGACGGTCTTAAACAGCTTCTTGAGCTGGAGCCCGATATAAAGGTAATAGCGGGTTGCTCCGACGGCAGAATGGCAGTGGAAAAATATAAGGAATTCAAACCTGATGTTATCCTGATGGATATCAACATGCCTGTTCAAAACGGACTGGAAGCGCTTGAGGAAATCAAAACTTTTGATCCGAACGCAAGGGCTGTAATGCTTACTATACACCAGGACAGGGATTATTTGTTGAAGGCACTGGAGATCGGCGCATTAGGATATATCCTGAAGGACGCTGACGCAAGTGCTCTTATCGAAGCGGTCAGAAGTGTTTATGAAGGGCAGACTTATATTCAGCCCATAATGGCAAGAGAGCTTGTCAATGAATACAAGAGGATAAAGAGCGGAGCCGATGATCCAAGAAACCAGCTTACAGATAGAGAGACTGAGGTCCTGAAGCTGCTGTCAAAAGGTATGCTGAATAAAGAAATCGCCAATGTGCTTTATATAAGCGAAAAGACCGTAAAGAACCATATATCGAGCATATTCCGCAAGCTCAATGTCCAGGATCGCACTCAGGCTGCGGTTTACGCAATAAAAAACAGAATAGTCGAGTAGTCCTTATGTCCTATAAAGCTCATATCATAAGCCCCTCTGAAAATGTGATCAATGGCTGATATTAATAGATGCTTCCCCCCTGTATAATGAAACCATGGAACAGATACCGCAAGGTAAATGAAAAAATGTACAGGGGGTTTATTTATGTTAAGTTTGTTAAAGATGTTTTTACAGATGAAGAATAACAGGAAAGGCCAGGGCATGGTTGAGTACGGGCTTATCATAGGTCTGATCGCAATCGTTGTTATAATCGCATTAACAACATTGGGCGGAGGCCTTGAAGGCATTTTTAATGATATCAACGACGCTCTGGGCTTTGTCCCTGCGGGTGATTAATACTGTCAGCCAGTAAAATATTAAGGACAAAAACTGCCCCTGTAATTTTGCAGGGGCAAATTTTTTCAAAAGGGGGTGAGTCCGGTGATAAAATGCAAAAAAACTTGTAATAAAGGCCAGTCGCTGGTGGAAACAGCCATAATGATACCGGTTATTCTTCTGATCATTCTTGGAATTATTGACTTCGGATTATTGTTCAATAACTATATACTGATAACCAACGCTTCAAGAGAAGGAGCGAGACTGGCTGCACTAGGAGTGTCTGACAGCGAAATAATACAGGCTGTTCATGATATGACCCCTACTCTGGATTCAGCCAAAATGTCTGTCCAAATATCACCGTCACCCAGCCTTAGAAAGCGCGGCGATCAGGTCAAGGTGAAAATAACATATAACTCCAGGCTGATAACACCGCTTATAGATAAGTTCTTTGCCGACGGCACAGCGAAGCTGAAGGCTGAATCAGTCATGAGAGCTGAATAAATATGTCCTTAGCCTGATACCGGACCGGAGGTTTTATGGAGAGAAAAATAAACAAAAAAGCCCTGATAGTATCGATGATTTTCGCACTCATATCATGCGGGCTTGTTTTTAGTTATATAAAGACCATTGACAAACCGGTGGAAAAGGAAGAACCAAAAGCAAAGCTTCTTGTTGCCGCCAGGGACATCATGGTCGGAGAGCAGATAAAAGCGAGCGACATAAAAACCGTTGAAGTTCCTGAGGACGCTATTCCGGAAGGCATACTCAACGACAGGGACAGCATCGTTTCCTATTATGCCGGTGAAAGGATAATGACGGGGGAGCCGTTCCGCGCCGAAAGGCTGACCGAATGGGAGAACCTGACCCTTTCATTCAGCATTCCTGATGGTAAACGTGCAATTTCGGTTTATGTAGACGAGAATGCAATATTCACAAATCAATTGAGAGTCGGCGACAGGGTAGATATCATAGGCAATTACAAAATTGAGGATGAAGAAAGCAATACTGTGGAGTTCAGCAGGATCATAGTTCAAAATGTCAGGGTGCTGGCCATTGGTTCAAGCCGGGTTCAGGTAAATACCTCTGATGCAGCAGGCCGATCTGCAGAGACCGATCAGCTGCCACGCACGGTAACATTGCTGGTAACTCCCGAAGAAGCTGAGAAAATATCATACACATCATCATTTGCAAGCTTCACTTTTGCACTCAGAGGCAACAAGGATGAAAACACAGTAGAAGCTCCCGGTATCATCATGAATGATTTATTGAAGGGAAGCAGTCTTGATGCATTTATAGAATTTCAGGAGGAGGAGGGAGAGCAATGACCGAGAACGGCAGAATAAAAGTAGCAATAATAGATGACAGTGCTGATACTGTAAAAAATATAAAAACACTGCTGGAATTTCACGAAAAAACAATCCATGTCGTAGGAACAGCCTATGGCGGGAAAGAAGGAGTCAAGCTGTGCCAGAAGCTGAAACCCGATATAGTGCTGATGGATGTCAATATGCCAGATATGGACGGGCTGACTGCAACAAATCTTCTTACAAGCACTCTTCCCGATATCGGAGTGATCATAATGTCCGTTCAGGCTGAAAATGAATACCTGAAAAGAGCCATGTTCGCAGGAGCAAGGGAATACCTCATCAAGCCTTTTTCTGCCGATGAGCTGGTATCGGCTGTTACAAGGACATTCGAAGCACAGAACAAAAGAAAGCACAATATAAAGCAGGTGGACCAGGTCATTCAGACAAGAGTGATTACGGTGTTCAGTACAAAAGGCGGCGTTGGGAAAACAACTATAGCCACTAATCTGGCCGTTGCCATTGCAAGGAATACCAGGAAAAGGGTGTGCCTTCTTGATCTGGATCTCCAGTTCGGTGACGTAGCCGTTATGATGAACCTGCTGGTGAAGAACACAATTTATGACCTGGTGAAGGATATAAACAGTCTGGATTCGGATCTGGTAAACGATTATCTTACCATCCATTTCAGCGGAGTGCATGTGCTTCCGGCTCCGGTAAAACCTGAGTATGCCGAGTTCATAGACAGCAGGCATGTGGAGAAGGTATTGAATCTTTTAAGCGGGAATTTCCACTATGTTATAATCGATGTACCTGCCGCTTTTCAGGATATCGTATTTGCAGCTCTGGACAATTCCGAAAGGATACTGGTCGTATCTACCCTTGATCTTCCGACCATAAAAAATGTCAAGGTCGGTCTCAATATCATGGAAAACCTTAAATATAAGGAAAAGATCAATATAGTACTGAACAAGGCAAATGAACAATACGGCGTAAATCATTCAGAATTTGAGCAAACAGTCGGATATCCGATCTGGGAAAGCATTCCCGAAGACAGCAGTACAGTTGTAACAAGCGCAAACAAGGGCATTCCTTTCGTTATGTCAAGAGTTGATACGAAGGTTGCCAGGTCTGTATTCCGTATCGCTGAAAGGCTTCATAACAACGATGAATCTCCTTCTGTGGAGAAACGGCCCATATGGAAGGTGTTTCAGTTTTAAGAGTTAAACATGTCATTATGGGGCAGCGGCTTTATACGCCACTGTCCTTCTTAGGGAGCGGCATTTTACTCACTGTCATTCTGAGGGAGCGTAAGCGACCGAAGAATCTTTAAAGATCCTTCGCTTCGCTCAGGATGACATAGGGAAATAACTCAGAATGACAAGGGTACTTCGCTCAGAATGACAAGGGTACTTCGCTCAGAATGACAAGAGTACTTCGCTCAGAATGACAAGAGTACTTCGCTCAGAATGACACGGGTAATTCACTCAGAATGACACAGAGACTCGCTCAGAATGAAAACCGGAGATACGAAATTTTGACGGTATACCTGCGAACAGGAGGAAAAATTATGGGACTTCTGGAAAGACTGGCAATGGACAGGGAAGAGGAAAACAAAAAAGGAACAACTGTCGTTGCTTCAGGACAAAAAGAAGAGTATAAGGCCGATCCATATAAAGAGCTTAAGGCAAAAATATTCGACAGGGTTGTTGAAGAGGTAAAGATAACACAGGATGACAGCGGAGACATGACTGCGGTCGAGGATGAGATCCGCAGTGTAGTCAGCAATGTTATAGAGAGCGAAGCTCAGTATCTTACAAGAAATGAAAGAAGCATAATCACCAGGGATATAATCAATGAAGCCATCGGCTACGGACCCATTACTCCTCTGCTGAACGATCCGCAGATAAATGAGGTAATGGTCAATTCACCCACACAGGTTTATGTTGAGCGAAACGGAAAGCTTGAGCTCAGCGGGGTCACTTTCAGAGACAATGCCCATATTCTTCATATTATCGAGAGAATAGTCGCCCCCTTGGGGAGAAGGATCGATGAAAGCTCTCCTATGGTAGACGCAAGGCTTCCAAATGGTTCCCGTGTTAATATCATAATTCCTCCCTTGGCTTTGAACGGTCCCACCATCACCATAAGGAAGTTCGCTGAAAAACCCTTTACTGTAAATGATCTGATAAAGTTCGGAACATTGACTCCGGAAGTGGCCCAGTTTTTGAAAGCATGTGTGGAAGCCCGGCTCAACATCGTAGTCTCGGGCGGTACCGGCAGCGGAAAAACTACGACACTTAATGTAATTTCTTCATTCATACCTTCTGATGAACGGATCATCACTATCGAAGATGCGGCTGAGCTTCAGCTCCATCAGGCTCATGTGGTCAGACTGGAAACCAGACCACCCAATGTGGAAGGGAAAGGGACCATATCAATACGGGATCTGGTAAGGAATTCCCTTCGTATGAGACCTGACAGGATAGTGGTCGGCGAGGTCAGATCGGGTGAGGCCCTTGACATGCTTCAGGCTATGAATACCGGGCATGACGGATCTTTGACCACCGGTCATGCCAATTCGCCAAGAGATATGCTTTCCCGTCTGGAGACCATGGTCCTGATGGCCGGGATGGATCTTCCCGTCCGGGCGATACGTGAACAGATATCTTCCGCCATCGACCTGATCGTCCAGCAATCCCGCCTGAAGGACGGAAGCAGGAAGATAACGCACATAACCGAGGTGTCGGGTATGGAAGGTGACGTGATAACTCTTCAGGACATTTTTGTTTACCGCGAAGAGGATGCTGACAATGCCGGACGCAAAACCGGAAAACTGGTGCCCACAGGATTGATCCCAACTTTTATTGAAAAGCTGAAAAAGACAAGTGTTCCCATCTCACCCGACCTGTTCTCGGCCAGATAGGAGGGATAACATGGAATGGCCTATGGTCGCCATAATGCTGATTTTTGGAATATCGGTCTGGATATTGGTCTATCAGATCGCAGGATCGTTTGCTAAGGAAAAGTACATAAACCGTATCGGATTATACACGGGACAGGTGGATATCAAAAAAGAGGATAGACAAAAAAAACATGAGAATTACCGCCAGGGATTGGGAATGCTGGCCAAGGGCATCGAAAAGGCGGGTATCCTCAACAACTACAAGAGCAATATAAGGAAAAAGCTGGTCAAGGCCAATATTTTAATGAAACCTGAAGAGTTTATATCAATAAGCCTTATAATTTTGTGCGCTTCCGCCTTTCTGGGGGCCGTCTTTTTCAGAAATGCCCTGATCACTGTCGCAATGGCGGTTCTTGGCTGGTATATCCCTCTTATGGTGCTCAACAGAAAGATCAGCAGGAGGCTGAAGATTTTGAACAACCAATTGGGAGAAACTCTTGCTGTCATGTCAAATTCTCTGAAAGCCGGCCATAGTTTTTTTCAGGCTGTCGACTCTGTAGCCAGGGAATTGAAAGGTCCGGTGGCCGATGAGTTCCTGAAGCTCCAGAAGGAGATCAGCCTGGGGGTCAATACTGAAACCGCCCTTGAAAACATGGTGGACAGAGTTGGAAGCGATGATCTGGAGCTTATGGTAACTGCTGTTCTGATACAAAGACAGATAGGAGGCAATCTGGCTGAAGTTTTGGACAATATTTCAGAAACCATTCGCCAGAGGATCAAGGCTAAAGGGGAAATACGGACTTTAACGGCCCAGGGACGAATGTCAGGCTGGATCATTTCTTTGCTGCCTTTTTTCCTGGCAATGGCTGTTTTTACGATCAATCCTGAGCATATGAGCGCTTTGGTATCTAATCCGATAGGTATATTCATGATCGTGCTGGCTCTTATAATGGAAGGAATGGGCATTATGTTTGTCCGCAAGATAATAAATATAGAGGTTTAGGGGGATCGCGATGGAAATACTGCTGCTGTTGCTCATGTTCTTCTCATTTACTTGCCTGGCATATAATCTGTTTACTTTAAAGGAGCGCCGGAAGGGAAATATTTCCCGGCGCCTGGAATATATTAAAAACCAGGATGAGCCTGATGTGCCCTCTGACGAACTGAGCCTTTCTTTTAAAGAACGCGTTATAAAGCCGATGCTTGAAAACGTAGGAAAGGCTATGCTCCGGCTTGCTCCCCATGAAATGATCTCCAATATGGAGGAAAAGATATCCATGGCGGGTAAGCCCAACAACTGGGGCGTGAAAAACTGGCTCGGCTTTCAGGCTTTTCTGATCTTCGGCCTGCCGTTTATGATGCTGATATTTTACCTGCGGTTTCGAATGGACATAAAGCAGTTCATTCTGCTTGCCGTTTGCATGGCACTGATCGGGCTGCTTTTCCCGAATATGCTGCTCAACAGCAGGATACGCAAGCGTCAGTCAGAAGTGGGCAGGAGCCTTCCGGATATCATGGATCTCCTGACAGTAAGCGTTGAGGCCGGTCTGACTTTTGATTCGGCGCTTTCAAAGGTAGTGGAAAAAATGCCCGGCACACTGGCTCGAGAGTTTGAGACAGTGCTTCAGGAGATAAAGGTCGGCAAGTCGAAAAAAGAAGCTCTGTATCAGATGGCTGACCGGATAGGCGTCCAGGATCTGAGAAACTTCGTAAGCTCGGTAATCCAGGCCGATCAGCTGGGTGTCAGCCTGGGTAAAGTATTGAGGATTCAATCCGAACAGATCAGACAGAACAGAAAACAGCGCATATCCGAAAAAGCCATGAAAGCTCCGGTAAAGATGTTGATTCCCATGGTGATCTTTATTTTTCCCGCCATTTTTATCGTACTTCTGGGACCGGTCGTTCTTAATCTCATTGATGTTTTTGCGAAATAAATCTCCGGTTGTCTTTCTTCGACAGAATATGTTAAAATAATACTGATAAATCGCATTTTTTTACGTTTTTAAAGCTGTATGCAGAAGTACAAAAGGATAAAACCGGAGGATTAGGGATGGATCTCGTTGATACCAAGAAGTCCTTTTTAGCCGTGAAAGGTCAGTTCTTTCAGATGTTTGCGACTTTTCTTGTCAGCATTATCATTTTTTCCCTCGTTATCATCATCGACGATCTTCCTTCCGTCACAGGTATGATTCATATAAACAGGGTTTGCAACAGGGTTTTAGAGGTTTTCTTGCTTATTGTTTCATTTTCTGTCTTTTTCATCTCGTATTTCACTTATCCACAGACTAATCATAATCATTCGCTTATTGCGGGATTCACTTTTCTGGCCGGAGGAATTTTCTACTGGATCATGGTCGTCAGCTTTCCTTCAGATCTGATTGCTGTCGAAACTGCCGACTGTCCCAAAAACACTTTGCTTATATGGTCTCTTATACGTTTTATTAACGGAGTATGCTTCAGCATATTGCTTTCGGTGAAATCAGACAGCAAAGCATTGATAAAGAGAAGATATCTTTTTGTGACAGCCGCTGTCGTCGTTGTCTCAGGGTACATTTTTATCAAGATGCCTTCGGTCTCTCCGGACCTGATTATGGATGAGAACGGTCTTACGACGATAAGCGCGATAACGACATCGTTCATTTCAGCGCTTTATGTCTATGCATTCATTCGCGCGCTCATGGTGTTTATCAAAACCGGCGATGTAGTTTACAAGGTCCTTACCAACGCATTCATGCTCATGTTCTTCAGCGAGATCACTGTTCTAGCAATAAAGCATGTAAATGATCATAAAAGCCTGCTGAGCCAATTGTTTCTTACAGCTTCTTATATTTTCATGTTTTATGCTTTCTACATCCAGAACATCCGCAGACCCTACCTTTTACTCACAAAAGCAAAGGAGGAGCTGGACGGATATCTTACAGAGCTGGACAATCTTGTGGACCAGAGGACAAACGAATTAAGATCCATAAACGAAAAGCTCCTGGCCGATCAGGAAATAGCAAGGGGAATGCAGCTGTCCATGCTCCCGGCTGAGATGCCGGGCAATGAATATGTTGCTTTTTCTTCAGGCTATATACCTGCTGAAAACTTAAGTGGTGATTTTTACAATGTCTTCAAAATCGACGATTACCAATATGGTATCTGCATAGGGGATGTATCAGGGCATGGCGTTTCGGCTGCAATGCTGTCTATATTTACATTCCAGAAGATGCAGTCACTGATGGAGGAGACCGGAGCGCAGGGGATGTCCATACCATCCATGGTGCTCCAGCACATTTATGAATCGTTCAACGCCGCCAATTTCAACGACGATATGTATATCGTGATGCTGTACGGGGTTTTCAACATCCAGTCCGGAATTTTCTCATACGCATCCGGCGGACTCAACACAACTCCGATAAGGATCCGCCCTGACGGCTCTATCCAGGAGCTCGACAATGACGGCTTCGCCATATGCAAGCTGGGCAACCTGCTTAAACCGAAATTTGTCAATCATCAGGTTCTGCTGTTCCCAGGCGATAAACTGATTATATATACCGACGGACTGACTGATGCGCGCAATTCCGAGGGTGAGAAGTACTCTATTTCCCGCCTGAAAAAAATAATCCAGAAATATAATAAATGGGGAGCAGACCGCATAACTGACGCTCTTGTTCATGATGTGAAGAAGTTCGCCGGAGAAAAACCGGCAGACGATGTTACATTCGTGGTTCTCGATGTGCTTCCTCCGTTTTGATTCCATTCAGATATTTCCATATTTCTTTTAGACTTTATAGCCAATATATGTTAAGATTATCAGGTAGATCGTCTTTATGGGAATATGGAGGTATGCCATGCATAACGGGAACCAAAAAGCAAAGCCTGGTCTGTGGCTTTCTACCTTTGTCTCGATCATTGGTCTTTTATTGATCGTCCTGATAGCATACATTTTTGAAAATACAGTAAGTCCTAATCTCAACAAAAGCTTATTGACAGTCATATCTGTTTTTATAGCTATCATTCCGCCCATACTGTGGCTCACTGTTTTTTACAGACAGGACAGACTCAATCCGGAGCCCAAGAGCCTTGTGTTCAAGACACTGATATTAGGCGCTCTGGTGCAGAAGGCAGCATATGCTCCCATCATAGCGCTGATTTTCCCGCAGGGGAGCAGAAATATCACTGTCTTGAGCGGTAAACTGATCGTCATCATAGTTTTGACTGCAGTGATCCAGGAAGCTGTCAAGCTTTTGTCTGTGAGATACAGCGTATATCCAAGCAGAGAGTTTGACGAAGACATAGACGGGATCATATACGGGTCAGCTCTGGGGCTAGGTTTTGCCGCTATGACCAGTATAGACAACATAATCACCACCGGAGGTGCTATGCTCACGAACGTAACATCTATGGTCGTCATTGAGTCTTTTGCCCATGCCAGCATAACCGGTCTGAGCTGCTACATTCTAGGGGTTTCCAAACAGAAGAGATTCAATATTTTCAGGCTTCCGTTCGCGCTGATCATTGCGTCAGCCCTCAACGCAATCACCCAGTTTTTGCTCAACTCGGTGGTAAGACAGGGATTCAGGGTCAATTATTTAATAGGACTTATTCCTGCCGCTCTGGTAGCGATCATAGTATTCGGTACACTGGTCATAATTTCTTTACGCCATGAAAAAGCAGGTGGGGATGAGGCTTATGAGCCTCTTGAGCGCAGGAAGGCCATAGCGGGCATCCTACCGGTGTGGGCCATTTTTGTCCTTGCAGCCGCCATCGGGTTGTTTGTCAGCAATCCGGCCCTTGCAAACCAGATTTATACTGTCGATGATACGATAGTGATACAATATCCTTCGAACTGGGTCCAGTTCAAAAATGATGCGGAGCTGTTCAAGGCCGCTGAAATAGTCAATGGCGGAGAGCAGGAATTCGTATGTGTCAAAAAATTGCCCCTGTCAGGTCTGATAAACATGGAAGGCGGCTCTGAAGAGGAAAAGCTCCAGAATGCAGCCGCGGCATGGTCGATAAGATCAGGCATGAGCTACAGGTTTTATCAGCCAGAGGATGGGTATTATCTTGACACAAAGGGCAAAGAGACATATGTCATAAATTATGTTTATATTCCAAAAAGCCAGTCGGCGCTCAGCGGAGCAAGGAAGACCGACATAGGTTACGGAAGGGATATTCTGGCTGTTTACGGCAGCGATTTATATATAATTACCATATCATCCTGTTATGAAAATTTTATCCTAAACGGTAATACATTAAGTAGTGTGAATTATTCGTTCAATGTAAACTGACGGCAACCGGAAGGTTGGAATGGAGTGATTATAAATGTATAGATCCAAGCAACGCCTTATTGTTCTGACCGTCATGATAATGCTGGCAATGATGTTTACTTCCTGCTCTTTTGAGAGAGAGGATGAAACTCCTCCGACGGCTCCTTTGCTTACGGTGACAAGTGTAAGTTCGGAAATGGTTTCTCTTGCCTGGAGCGAGAGTTATGATGACAATGGTATAGATGAATACAGGCTGTACCGGAACGGTGAAGTCATAGCAAAACTGAGAAAAACCGAATATAAGGATGACGATGTTGAGCCCGGGGAAGAATACGAGTATTATGTGGTGGCTTACGATAAAGCCGGCAACCGTTCTTCCAGAAGTGTAAAACAGAATGTGAAGGTTACCGGTTATGTGGCCAGTGAGCCCGGGGATCCAATAAGACCGCAAAATTCCGAAACACCTGAAGAACCAGGAACCAGCAGCAAAACCGGGATCAATATCCAGAAGCTGTCCAGATCGACCGTCAAGCTCTATGCCCTTGACGATAATTTCAATGTTATCTCGATGGGTTCGGGTACTATAGTCAACAGCAACGGTTATATCCTGACCAATTTCCATTGCGTCGGGGAAAACGGCAGACTGTACAATTCCGACGGGTATGTTGCAATTGCTGTCACCGATGATATCAAAAAGAATATCCAGCCTCAGTATATAGCGCAATACAGAAACGGAGTAGAAGAGCTGGACCTTGCAGTCGTAAAAATAGTGGCAGATCTTAACTGGAATCAGCTCAATGCTGCCGACTTAAACCTTATACCGGCTAAACTGGCCGATTCCGACACTGTCGAACTGGGAGACGAAATAAACATCCTCGGCTATCCCGGTGTGGGCGGTGAGACCATAACCTTTACCGCCGGTCGTGTTTCGGGCTTTATCGATGAAGATAACGATTCAGAGATCGACTGGATCAAAACAGACGCTGTCGTAAACCATGGTAACAGCGGCGGAACTGCTATAAACGGCAACGGTGAAATGATCGGTGTTCCGACAGCTAAACTGGTGGGTAAGGACAATGATGTTCTGTTTTACCTTAAGCCTATCAACCAGGCAATACCTGTTTTGAACGACGCTCTGGCCACAGGAGACAATCCTGACATGCCTTCTCCCTCAACACCTGCGCCCACTCCGGGAAATCCTGTATATGGCGAGGGGATATCCATTTATGGAAGGATCATCGATTCCTTTACTTTTGACCCGATCCCCGGAGCCGCATTCGTTGTCCTGCAATCGGGCGTTTCGGTTTACGACTTTCTTAATGATCCTCAGGACAACATGATCCTGGCATACGGAGAAGCAGACCGCGATGGTTTGTTCATATGCGACTATATCCCGGGTGGCGGTTCATACTCGGTAATAGTAGTGGCTGACGGATACATGCCCATAATGGAGGATGACGCGATCGTACTGCCTGACGGCTGGGCTGAAGACATAGATCTTGGAGACATATACCTGGAAATAGACTGGTAAAATAAGGAGAACATATTTGCAAAAATAGTTGCAGACATGATATTTACAAATCGAAAATACGATGCTATAATATTATCGCGCTATTGATTATAGCATTGTTCATGGGCGATTAACTCAATTGGTAGAGTGTCACTTTGACGTAGTGAAGGTTAGGGATTCGAGTTCCTTATCGCCCACCAGAAAAAGCCGGATTCAGATTTTCTGATTCCGGCTTTTCATTTTTATCCAGTTACATTATAATTGATTCTATAATTCTTAAAATCGATGGGTTGAAGACTGTAAAGCATGAAGATCCCGATATTCATCAGATAGGGATCACATAGGTACGATGCTTTGCTCTATATGTTCAACTTATTTAAAGAAAAGGGTAAAATAGCTTGTAGATTACTGAAAGGTGGAATAGTTTTTGAAGCATGACAAGATTCTGATTCTTGATTTCGGCGGACAGTACAATCAGTTGATAGCCAGAAGGGTAAGGGAGGCCAGTGTATACTGTGAGGTCCTTCCTTATAATTCATCGATGGAGAGAATCAAGGGATTGAATCCCAAAGGCATAATCTTTACAGGAGGACCTGCCTCGGTCCTTGAAGAGAATGCACCCAGATGCAGCAAAGAAATATTCGAGCTTGGGATACCCATACTCGGCATCTGCTATGGTATGCAGCTGATGAGCGTGATGCTCGGCGGTGATGTATCAAAAGCGGTCAACAGGGAATACGGAAAAGTCGAGATCACTGTTGACAACAGCAATATTTTATTCTCAGGAATCGAAAAGGAAACAAGTTGCTGGATGAGCCACACGTTCCATGTCAGCAGGCTGCCCGATGATTTCCATGGGATAGCGTCTTCATCAAATTGCCCCATAGCCGCTATGGCTGATGATACGAGAAGTTTTTATGGTGTCCAGTTCCATCCTGAGGTACTGCACACTCCATACGGCCATGACATCATCAAAAACTTCCTTTATAAGATCTGCAGGTTGACCGGAGACTGGAAGATGAGCTCCTTTGTCGAAGAAACAGTGAAAGCAATAAGGGAAAAGGTCGGAGACAAGAAGGTCTTATGCGCCCTTTCGGGAGGTGTGGATTCGGCTGTATCGGCCGCCCTTGTCCATAAAGCCGTGGGTGACAGGCTTACCTGTATTTTTGTCGATCATGGTCTTTTGAGAAAAGGAGAACCTGACCAGGTCGAGAAAGTATTCAAAAAGCAATTCAAGATAAACCTGATAAGAGTCGACGCTCAGGATCGTTTCCTGGAACGCCTGAAAGGAGTTACCGACCCTGAAACCAAGAGGAAGATCATTGGTGAAGAATTCATAAGAGTCTTTGAAGATGAAAGCAAGAAACTCGGTAAAGTCGATTTCCTCGTTCAGGGAACCATCTATCCGGATATCATTGAAAGCGGAGTAGGCGATGCAGCTGTAATAAAGAGTCATCACAATGTGGGAGGGCTTCCGGATTACGTGGATTTCGAAGGCATAATCGAGCCATTGAGAGACCTTTTCAAGGACGAAGTGCGCGCCGTCGGAATCGAGCTTGGACTGCCCGAATCGATGGTCTGGCGCCAGCCGTTCCCGGGGCCGGGTCTTGCAATCAGGATCATTGGTGATATAACTAAGGAGAAGCTGGATATCCTCAGGGACACTGATTATATCCTAAGGGAGGAAGTGGCCAAAGCAGGTCTCGACAGGGAGATCAACCAGTATTTCACCGTGCTGACCAATATGAGGAGCGTAGGTGTCATGGGCGACGAAAGGACCTATGACTATACGCTGGCCATCAGGGCTGTCACCACCACCGATTTTATGACTGCCGACTGGGCGAGGCTTCCATACGATCTGCTTGAGCGGGTTTCCAACAGGATCATTAATGAAGTAGGTCATATAAATCGTATAGTTTACGATATAACTAGCAAGCCTCCGGCAACAATCGAGTGGGAGTAAGATAAAATATGAAATAAAGTGCACCACAAATGTCAGACGCTTCTGGTATTTGGGTGCACTTTTTATTGATCGTGACGGATATGTTTGCATCATGAGAACAATTTATATTGAATAACATCCTATTTTATTTTATAATATGACAAGGATGTTATAGGATGTGCGAAAGATGAGATTTATTGGCAGCAAGATCAATTTACTCAGTCAGATAGAAAAAGTAATCAATGAGAATGTCAAGGATGATGTCAAAAGCTTTACAGATATTTTTTCCGGAACAGGCGTTGTGGGGGAATATTTCAAAAAGAACTACAGAATTATCTCAAATGACTTGCTGTACTTTTCTTACATAATCCAGAAAGCCAAAATCGAGAACAATACCATACCCGATTTCAGAAAACTCAAAGCTGCCGGTATCGAAGATCCTTTGTTCTATCTGGAGAACGAAAGCTATTCGATCGACAGCGGTTACTTTATAACTCATAATTTTTCACCTTATCTGGACAATGAAAGAATGTACTTCACTGTTAAAAATGCAGGCAGGATCGATTTTATAAGGATCACCATCGAAAAGTGGAAAAATGAAGGCCTTCTGAATGAGAATGAGTACACTTATCTGCTTGCGGTCCTGATCGAGGCTGTCCCTTTCATATCCAATATCAGCGGTACATACGGCGCATACCTGAAGCACTGGGACAAAAGAGCGCTGGGCGATCTGAAGCTCAGAAGCATTGACGTGACCGATAACGGAATGAAAAACCACTGCTATAACGAGGATGCCAACAAGCTCATAAAGAGACTTGAAGGTGACATCCTGTACATTGATCCGCCCTATAACGGCCGGCAATACATTTCCAACTATCATCTGCTCGAAACCATCGCAAGATACGATAATCCTGTTTTATACGGCAAGACGGGACTGCGCACATATGAAGAGGAGAAATCGAAATACTGCATCAGAAGCGAAGTTGCAGGTTCCTTTGAAGATCTGATAAAGAATGCCCGATTCAGGCATATCATAGTAAGCTACTCATCCGACGGACTGCTTTCCGAATCTGAAATCAGAAGCATTCTCACCAGGCATGGCTCAGAAAGCACATACCGATTCTATAAGCTGCCGTACAGAAAGTATAAGAGCAAGCATAAGCAGGAAACCGACGAATTGTATGAATACCTGTTTTATATTAGTAAAGACATGGATGTGAACAAATCAAAGGAAAGCAAGCCCATAAACATAAAAGCCAGCGTCGGTTCGTATAAGGGGAAAGGATATATAAAGAGCCCTCTTAACTATATCGGGGGAAAGTACAGGCTGCTCAAACAGATAATGCCTCTTTTTCCCTCCAGAATAAATAAATTTGTCGATCTGTTCGCCGGCGGGTTCAATGTTGGAATAAATGTCAGCGCAGATGTGATCTACGCCAATGATATCAACACATATGTGATAGAAATATTGAAGGCTTTCAGGAAAAACGATCTTAAGGATATCCTGAGCCATATTGAGAGAAGGATCAAAGAATTCAGCCTGTCAAAGTACAATGAAGAGGGGTTTTTAAGATTCAGGGACTTTTACAACCGGTCAAAAAACCCTCTGGACTTATATACATTGATCTGTTATTCCTTCAATTATCAGCTGAGGTTCAACAACAGCCATGAATACAACAATCCGTTCGGCAGGAACAGAAGCCATTTTTCCGATGAGCTGAAACAAAAACTCATAAGGTTCATCGAAGCTTTGAAAAGCAAAGAAGTCATTTTTTCAGCCTGTGAGTTCGACATGTTCAGCTTTGATGGTTTCGATGGAGATGATCTTGTATATTGCGATCCGCCTTATCTCATAACGACCGGTTCATATAATGACGGGAACAGAGGATTCAAGGACTGGAACGCCAAACAGGAGCAAAAATTGCTGGATCTTCTGGATTCGCTGAATGAACGCGGGATCAGATTCGCATTGTCCAATGTCCTTACCCATAAGGGCGATGAGAATTCGATACTGATCGATTGGGCAAAAAAATATAATGTCCACTACCTCGATCATGATTATTCAAACTCATCGCACAATACAAGAAGAGGAAAAAGCGAGGAAGTCCTTATCACGAATTATCGGACCGAAAATCAGCATGGCTGATCGATGTTTTTGTCAGGGAAGGAGTTGAAATATGGAAATAAAAATATCTGACATTGCAAACAGAACCTTCGGCTGGATCCAGAACCCCAGTGATTTCTCGAAGCTGAAAAAGCTCGTTCAGGTCTTCGACCACACCTCCGAGGTCCATGCAGACCTGAAAGCAAATATAATACCGAAAATCGTAGACAAGGATGACGGAAGGGACCGTTTCATAAATATACTGAACAAAATACCGCTGAAGATAAAATATGCCGATCTGGTGGGGACCTCCTTCATACCCAGGAGCAAAGGCAGATGCAACGGTATAGCGCAGGCCATCATCAAGGGGCAGGGCAAGCCTTTTACCGATAACTGGACAGCTGACGGCTATGTCCGCTGGGCTTATGCTCTTGGCTTTATTGAGTATGACTATCTGGAAGATGCTTTTTATATTTCAAGGTCTGGCTTCGATCTTTCCAGGACGGCTGAAAACAGTGACGATGAAAAAAAGGTACTGATCGAAGCCATGCTGACATATCCTCCTGCGGTTAGAGTTCTGGATCTTTTGTCCGACGGAGGGCATCTTACCAAGTTCGATATCGGGAAGCATTTGGGTTTCAACGGAGAGCCAGGATTTACATCTTTACCGCTTGAGATAATCATCAGCAGTCTGTCAGCTGCCCATGAAAGCGAAAAGAATAAGATACGCCAGGACTGGGAAGGCTCTTCCGACAAATATGCCAGAATGATAGCCGGCTGGTTGTCCAAGCTGGGCCTTGTGAAAAAAGAAGATAAGACTTTCAAAGTGGGTGATGTGTCACAGGTCGAGCGTATTTCTCATGCATATAAAATAACCGGTGAGGGGCTGAGGCAGCTCAGGAGAGCAAAAGGTACGGCTTCAGGCGCGCGCAGGATCACGAAGCATGTATGCTGGGAGATGTTTGCCACAAAGAAACTGGACAGAGATTATATACGATCCAGAAGAGCATATATTCTTAAATCTCTGGATAAGACAAACGGCATGATCACACCCGAGCAGATCAGAGACAGACTGAAGGAAATGGGATTCAATGAGGATGTCGGTACCATCAGGGATGATATCAGGGGCCTGATAAATATTGGCCTGAATATCGAAGAGTCTACACGCGGGTATGCCCTGAGAGACACCATCAATGATTTTGTGATTCCTGTCATCAAGGTGACTGAGGTCGTTAGAAGCGATATTGAAGAAACAAAGGCTATGCTGCGTGAAAATCTTAAGGTTTTGCCGCATGAATATATCGAGCTTGTGGAGATCGCCCAGGATCCTGATCAGAACAGGGTGTTCGAGATGAAAGTAATTGAGTTGTTCATAAAAGAGTATGGGTTCAATGGAAGTCATCTGGGTGGCAGCAGAAGACCCGACGGCGCAATATTTACCGACACATTCGGAGTCATCGTTGATACTAAAGCATATAAGGACGGTTATAATCTGCCCATAAGCCAGGCAGATGAGATGGAAAGATATGTCCGGGAAAATAAAGAGAGAAACGAAGTGGCGAATCCTAACAAGTGGTGGAGCATTTTCCCTGAGACAGTCAAAGAGTATATGTTTTTGTTCGTCAGCAGTTTCTTTAAAGGCAACTTCAGGAATCATCTCGAAAGGATCAGCCTGAATACAGGTGTCAGGGGCGGCGTGATCAGTGTGGAGCACCTTCTGCTTGGCGCGGATTATATCAAAAGAGGCGTACTGACTCTTGATGATTTCAGGAATAAGTTCAATAATGATGAGATCGAATTTTAAAATTGTCATAAAGTTGTATGCCCCATAATAATATGCTAAAATACGGTAGTAGCCTTTTGCATGGACAGCTCGCGGGAAGATGGAAGAAGGACGGCTGGAGCTGTCGGCTGAAGTGCAATAATCGATTTGTTAAGGAGTAGTACGGTTATGAAGGTAGCAGTCAAAAACAGGTATCTTATTCTTGCCATGGGGATGGTCATTCAGCTTTGCGCAGGCATCATTTACATGTGGAGCGTGTTCAAAGGCCCCGTATCAGCACATCTTTCATGGGATCCGGCCAAAAGTGCTATAACATCCTCGATCATGCTTTCCACTTTTGTTCTTGGTATTATAATCGGCGGACGTATGCAGGACAAATATTCACCTTCGCCTGTAGCACTTGCGGGAGGTGTTCTTCTCGGTCTGGGAATGGTTCTGAGCTCTTTCGTGCCGAAATCAGCGCCATGGCTGATATATGTATTCTACGGTGTGATCGGTGGATTCGGTGTAGGATGTGTTTATACCACCACCGTATCTGTCGTGCAGAAGTGGTTTCCTGACAGGCGCGGATTTGCCACAGGAATGATGGTAGGAGCATTCGGCTTTTCTCTTGTTTTATTTGCGCCCGTTACCAAAATTCTGCTGGCAGAATGGGGAGTGCCAAAGACTTTCATTTTCTTCGGAATTCTTTTTATCGTGATATGCTCGGTTTGCTCGCTGTTTCTCAAAAATCCGGAAGTAAAGCAACAGAGCGGTACACCTGCAAGCACCCAGAAGCAGTACACCACCGGAGAGATGCTTAAAACGAAGGAGTTTTATTTCCTTACTTTCTCGATGTTTTTCCTTTTGCCCGCATATTTCATATTAAATCCATTGTTCATATCTCTTGGAGTTGAACGGGGACTTTCAGAAAGCATGGCTACATTTGGTGTGATGCTTACCGGGATAGCCAGTGCCAGCGGGCGTCTGCTCATCTCATGGTTCTCAGATTTTGTAGGCAGAAAGGCCGGCATCGCGACCATATCACTGATAACCCTGATCGCGGCACTGGTGATGATATTCGCGCAGGGAGTATTGTTCCTGGTCTGCATTGCGGCCATTGCGTTCAGCTTCGGGGGTTCGGCAAGCGTATTCGCAGCAACTGCGGCCGATCTTTTCGGAACAAAGCATATGGGTCTTAACTATGGCTGCGTGATGGTCGGCTTCGGCTCATCGGCGCTCATATTCCAGTTATTGTCCAATGCTCTGTCTGTTACATATTCATTTGTAGTTGCGGCAGCAAGCTGTGTAATAACACTGATGCTGGTGGCAGCCCTTAAGATTCCGAAGAAAAGTGCAAAAAAAGCGTGATTTCTGATTCATAAATCATCGTCTTAATAATTTTGCTTTTGGATGCTATATGCCTGGCATAAGCATCCTTTTTATTTGGTTCAAATACTCCTGGAATCAGTTTGGCAAGGTTAATATTATCTTACACCGTTTCTAATTGAACTCTAATTTATCTGATATGTGCGCCTAATGATTGCGTCTTACAATAGGATATGCAAAGCTATGTCAGCGAAAATGAACGGAGGTGCACATAAATGAATTTTCAATTGATCGATGAATTCAGAAGAAGGACAAACGCAACCTATGAGGAAGCCAAATATTACCTGGAAAGGTTCAACGGAGATCTGCTTGAAGCAATCGTCGCCTATGAAAGGGAAAGAACACGCGGGAGCGGAGTTCATACTGGCGCGAACAGGTTTTTATACGGTATAATGAGAATGGTCCAGAAGCTTATTGATATCAGGCTGGTTATAACCGATAAAGATTTTAAAGCCTTCCCAATACCGTTGTTATTACTGATACTTTTGAGCCCTGTATGGCACATACTCGTGCTGGTCGCGATCCTAATGCTTATCATGGGGTACAGGTTCAGTTTTCAGGAAATACATGATCCTAATATGAACCTGGAGAACATTGTTGAAAGAATAAAGAACAAAGCGAGAGAAAGCAACTGACAGGGCGGCAGCAGGGATCTGCAGGTGTTTATCACGGAGGTGAGAAAATGATCACGATAGAACAGATAGATGAATTCAGAAAACGTACAAATTCAAGCTATGAGGATGCCAAATATTATCTTGAGAAGAATAACGGGGATATACTTGATGCAATTATCGATTTTGAGCGGACGAAATCGGGCAGAGCTCACCGGCATCAGAACAAGAAGCATCAGGAGGATTTCGGAAAGAACTTTGCAGATATTCTTCAGAAAGGTTTTGATACGAGGATATTCGTTGAGGACCAGAACTCGACCCTGTTTTCCATACCTGTGATTTTGCTGATCCTGTTCATCCCGTTATGGGTACCTATCCTTATTGCGGGAATACTGCTTCTTGTGTTGGGATACAGATTCTCGGTACGGGATGTGAAGAGCAAGAACGTAAATGTCAATGATATTTTCAGGAACATCAACGAAAAGATGAAGGAAGCAGGCAATAAGAGTTCCTCCAAAGCATGGTCCGACAGCGGAACCGGAGAGGCAGGAACAGGCGGGACACCGGAAAATACCGGGAACACACCTGCATCACCCGAAACAGCAAATTATCCTGCTTTGGAGCAAAAATCCGATCCCGATAATGATGAGGGATATAAGGAATACACTATAGAGTAATTTTACAACAGCACTCTTATATAAAAGTGGCTGCTTATTGACCGGAGGTTATAAAATGGCGGAACGGATCCTGGTTGTGGAGGATGAAAGCAGAATAGCGCGTTTTCTTGAGCTTGAGCTCAAACACGAGGGCTATGAGGTCGAGATCGCATATGACGGCAGAAGTGGTCTGGAAAAAGCTCAGAATAACGGCATAGACCTTATCATTCTTGACCTTATGCTTCCTTTGATGAGCGGAATAGAGGTATGCAGAAGGATCAGGAAGTTCTCCGATGTTCCGATCATAATGCTTACCGCCAAGGATGATATATCCGACAAGGTCACCGGTCTTGACAGCGGAGCAGATGATTATGTTACAAAACCATTCGCCATTGAAGAGCTCCTGGCAAGGATCAGAGTTGCTTTGAAAAGAAAGGCCGGATCGGAGAAAGACAGCTCTGACGGTGTCATAACAGCCGGAAAACTTGTACTCAATAAGATGCAGCATAAGGTCACCTTTGACGGAGAAGAAGTAAACTTATCCAAAAAAGAATATGATCTGCTTCTCTATCTTATGGAAAACAGAGGGATAGTTCTGGACAGGGAAAAACTCATTGAAAATGTCTGGGGTTATGATTTTATAGGCGATACAAATGTGACCGATGTTTATATACGTTACCTGAGAAGCAAGATAGATCAAAGGTTTGGTATCAACTATATCAGAACAATACGCGGGGTAGGTTATATATTTGAAAGCCAGGAGTAAAGATACAACCAAAAAGCTTAATTCTTCCCTTGCATCAAGGATTTCTTCAATATACACAAAAATGTTTGTCACCTGGCTCGCCATATCGCTGGTGGCAATTTTTTTGTTTGTTTTGGGAGTCACCGCTTATTCCATATATTATGAATCGAAGCCTTCATTGGAGGCAATTGATAGGCAATCCTCCCTTGAAGGGCTTATTGATAAAGTGAATTCAATGAATGAAGCCGGAGTCGTCCTTTCAGGCAGCCAGGGCGAGATCCTGGCATCATCTTTCAGATATGATGACCTGGAACCTTTGATTTTTGATTACTTTAATATCCGGGTGATAAACAGCAGGCTTTATTTCCTGTATAAAAGGCAACTAACAGTCGAAAACATTGTTCTTGGACTGATCGTATATAATGATATCACTGTTCTGATCTTCGAAACGATAGTGATAGGAGCACTTGCTATCCTGCTTTTTGGTGTTTCTACCCTTACTATCCATTTACGGGGAAGTTATCTTACAAGAAAAGCATTCGGGGTTCTTGACGAACTAACCGAAAAAGCCAACAATATATCTTCACAAAACCTTAATTTAAGACTCAATGTAAACGATTCTACCGATGAGCTTATCGAGATCGCCCTTACGTTCAACAGGATGATGGACAGGATAGAAAAAGCTTATGAGAAGCAGAATCAGTTCGTATCAGACGCTTCCCATGAGCTTCGCACACCTATATCTGTGATCCAGGGCTATGCCAGGATGCTTGACCGCTGGGGCAAAGAAGACAAGGAAATACTGCAGGAATCCATACAAGCCATAAAGAAGGAATCTGAAAACATGCAGGACCTGGTTGACAAGCTTCTGTTCATCGCAAGGAACGACAAGGACACCCTGGTTCTTGTAAAGAACAGGTTCAGCATGAGTGAACTTGTTGAGGAACTCGTCAGGGAAACGATCCTGCTTGAGACAGGCCACAAAATAGAAAGCCATGTGGAGCCGGAAATCATGCTGCATGGAGACAGGGACAGGATAAAGCAGGCGCTTAGGATCTTCGTCGATAATGCCATTAAATATACCGAGCCTGGCCAGACCATCACTATATGGCTGAATGTGGAAGACGATTATGCAGTCGTTACCGTCAGGGATACAGGTATAGGGATACCTGAAGAGCATTTGCCCAACATATTCGACAGATTCTTCAGGGTCGATTCATCAAGAGAGCGCGATAAAGGCGGTCACGGGCTTGGCCTCTCGATAGCAAGGATCATTGTCCTGCGCCATGGCGGCCGCATCAAAGTAGCGAGCAAACCCGGCGAGGGCACAAGGTTCAAAATATATTTTCCTGTTGAATAAAAAAGATAGGTAGTCTTGTTACAGACATTTTCAAAGTGTCATTCTGACGAGCACAGCGACGAAGAATCTGACATGCAGGAGTAACCTTCGTGTATAATACTGGTTTATGCATGTCATCCTGAGCGTAATGCTATGTAGTGAATAATTTTATATAGCTTCTTCGCTTCGCTCAGAATGACAAAATTGGGATGATGCACGGGTATTTCCGCTTAGAATTGAAATGGTTCCGGAATAATGTTAATATAGTCTTGTCTTTATAAGCACTAAGATAAATACAAAGGAGCAAATCACATGTCCAACCCGTTGATGTCAATAGTTCGCGTTATATTGCCCGCGATCCTTGTTTATGCTGCGTACACTTATTTGGGACCTGCAGCAGGGATCGGGTTGCTGGTTGTCTTAGCCATATTATATCTGATTCTTAACAGAACTTTTATTTATCAGAACAGAGCAGGCAAAAAATATCAGAAAGGCGATTATGAAGGCGCTTTGGCTGATTTGAAGGCAGCGGTGGCCAGTGCACCCAAAAATCCAAATGCTCGCGGAACCTATGCCTTTCTCCTTGTCAAGATGGGATATAACGATGAAGCCGCCGCAGAGATCGATAAAGCAATAGAACATGCGGTGACTGAGACCGACAGGAAATCATTGACGGTCACAAAGGCACTTGTCCTCTGGAAACAGGGGAAAACAGACGAAGCTATAAAGGTTCTGGAAGATCTTCTGATGACCTATGAGAATACCAATGTCTATGCTACCCTTGGATTCCTCTATATTGAGAAGGGCGATTACAGCAAAGCTCTGGAATTCAACCTTAAAGCCAGGGATTTCAACAGCACCAACGCCATCATACTGGACAATTTAGGATACACATACTATCTTTTGGGCGATTATGACAACGCCCTTGAAACATATCAGGAAGCGATGAAAAACAAGCCCAATTTCCCTGAAGCCTTCTATAACTATGCCCGTGTCCTTGAAAAGAAGGGCGATCTTGAAAAGGCTCTGTATATGGTGAGATATGCGCTTACTTTGCGCTTCTGGAATACAAGCACAGTAAAGAAGGAAGAAGTTGAAGCCTATCTGGCCGAACTGGAAGTAAAAGAAAAGGCCATGGAAGCTGAAAAACAGGAAAAACAAGAAGAACATGAAAATCAGGAACCCAATGAGCCGATAAATAATATATAGGGAGCCCTTTACGAATGAAGAAGAGGTTATTATGGTGAACGAAAGAAATTACTTCAATGCATTCAATATAAATCCTTCGATTATCGAAAAGGCAAAGAAAGCTGAAGAGACCGTCATAAAAAGCTTTTCACATATAGAATGCATCAGGGAGCAAAACCAGCTCAAGGTCATTCGCGCCATGCAGATGGAAAAACTTAGCGATACTCATTTCTCGGGAACTACCGGGTACGGATATAACGACAGGGGAAGAGAAGTTCTTGATGCCGTTTTTGCCCATGCCTTCGGTGCAGAGGATGCTATGGTGCGTCACAGCATAACCTGCGGCTCTCATGCATTGGCCCTTTGCCTGTACGGGATCCTGAGGCCCGGAGACGAGCTTCTTTCCATTACAGGCAAGCCCTATGACACCCTGGAAGAGGTCATCGGGATCAGAGGCAGGGCAGGGGACGGGTCGCTCAAAGACTATGGCATAACTTATTCCCAGGTCGAACTAAAAAATGGAGTCATCGACGACGAGTCTGTTATAAATGCTATCAATGATAAAACCAGGCTGGTTTTTATCCAGCGTTCAAGAGGATATGCCTGGCGTCCTGCTCTGACGATTGATGAAATAGAAAGGGTCGTAAAGCTGGTCAAGTCCCGGAAGAACGATGTGCTTGTGATGGTGGACAACTGTTACGGGGAATTCGTGGAGGACAGGGAACCCACCGAAGTGGGCGTGGATATCATGGCCGGCTCATTGATCAAAAACCCGGGAGGGGGCATTGTGCCCTCGGGAGGATATATTGCCGGCAAAAAGGATCTGGTAGAGAAAATTTCATACAGGATGACGATCCCGGGCTTGGGCAGGGAGGTTGGCGCTACTCTGGGACAAAACAGACTGCTGTTCCAGGGCTTTTTCCTTGCTCCTCATGTAGTGGCTGAGAGCCTGAAGGGAGCTGTTTTTGCGGCCCAATTCATGAAAGACCTCGGATTCGTAACGCATCCGGGACCATTTGACCCGAGGTGTGATCTGATCCAGGCTATAAGATTCAATAACGAAAAAGAAGTGATCGCATTTTGTCAGGGGATCCAGAAAGGCTCACCTGTCGATTCTTTTGTCAGACCTGAGCCCTGGGACATGCCAGGATATGATGTGCCGGTCATCATGGCTGCAGGAGCATTTATACAGGGATCATCCATCGAACTCAGCGCTGATGCGCCCATTCGTGCTCCTTATACGGTTTATATGCAGGGCGGTCTGGTATATGAGCATGTTAAACTGGGCGTGATGTGCGCAGTGCAGGAACTTGTTGATAACGGGGTTTTGAGCCTATGACCAACGAGCTTGAGGAAAGGATCAGGAAAAGGAAGAAAAAGCGCAATCGCAGAAGGCTTTTGAGTTTTCTGGGCTTTATTCTGATGCTGATTTATATTCCTGCCATATGGAAATGGGTTTTTTCGGTCAATCATGAAATAAGTGTGGTCAGAACGGCCACTCTTGAGGTAAAAATCCCTCTGGAAGGTATTTTTATAAGAAACGAAACCACGCTTAAATCACCGGGAACAGGTATCATAATACCAACAGTTCAGAATGGTGAGCGTGTTGCTAAAAATAAGGAAGTGGCTTCATTTATCCAGTCCAATATGCGTGATGTAGTCGAAAACTACAGGCAAATGGAGATCGAGATCCTGAAGCGTGTTGTTTCCGAATACGACAGCGCTTCGGGCACACAGCGCGAATTATGGAAAACTGCCATCGAAACTCAGATAAAAAGGCTTACTGACCTGTCTAATTCAGGGGACCTCAGTGATGCGGAGGATATCAGAAGCCGCGTTGACAGGGTTTTGGAAGCCAGAGCAAGGTACATGCTTGAAGATGATCTGCTGAAAGATAAGTTCAAGGAAGAAAAGAAAGAGCTTGAAAGACTGAGGAGCAATGTCCAGAAATCGGTCGAGAGCATAGTATCATCAAAATCCGGAGTTGTTCTGTATAAATGCGATGGTTCTGAAGAAATCTATACTCCGGACACCCGATATGATATTACGTTGGATGATATTGAAAAAGCCGTGGCAGGACCTGTCAATACCGATAAGACACTGACTCCGGCAGAAATAAGCATCAAAGAGAGCGAGCCTTTCGGGAAAATAATATCGAACGACAAATGCTGGATAACCTTCAGGATCCCTGAGAAACAGGGAGCTGAGATATCATTGCAGTTTGAAAAAGCCAGGCTCAATGGAAAAGAGATTTCCTATGAAATAGAGATCGAAGGTATCGATGAGAGGATACCGGTCATTATTGAGAAAACCGGTGAAAAGAATGATGATTATCAGGTATTTACCGCCAGGATGTCAAAGCTTATTGAAAGCACTATGGATTTCAGGGCAGTAAAAGGGAACCTTGTGATAAAAAGCATAACCGGCATGAAAATTCCCATCAGAAGTCTTTTCAATATCAACGAAGTCGACGACACAGCGGATCTTGCTATTTTGAAAATGAACAAGGTCAGGTTTGTCCGTGTACAGATAGCCGCGCGCCAGGATAATTACGCTATTATTGAAAATATCGATACGACCGATACAGAGAATAGTGTTAATATTTTTGACATATATCTTGTCAACCCTAAAAACGTAGTGGAAGGACAAGTGATAGACAAGTGATAAGCGATCATGATTTGCTGTCGAATATTGAACATGTAAAACGAAAAATTGCTGAAGCTGCTGTAAAAGTCGGCAGAAATCCGGACGAAATAATGATCCTGGGTGTGACAAAAACTGTTGACCCTCAAACCATGCAAAAGTCCTACGACTATGGTATCACCCATTTCGGCGAGAATAGGGTTCAGGAATACTTGGGAAAATCCGATATTATTAAGAGAGACTGTTACTGGCATATTATAGGAAGGCTTCAGACAAACAAGGTAAAGTATCTTGATCAGCGTATCACCCTGATACATTCGCTGGACAGGATGGAGCTTGCCGAAGCTTTGCAGGCCAGAGGAGAGAAAATAGACTGGGTTTTCCCTGTGCTGGTTCAGGTAAATATATCCGGCGAAAGTACAAAAGCCGGAATAGAACCGGAAAATTTAAAAAATTTTTTATTAAGCCTTTCAAAAATGGGTAATATCAGTGTAAGGGGATTAATGACGATAGCCCCGTATACTGAGGATCCTGAGGTTGTAAGGCCTGTATTCAGAAAATTAAAAAAATTATCGGTTGACATGGCAAGGGAAAGGGTAGAAAATATCAGTATGGAAGTCCTCTCCATGGGTATGAGCGGAGATTATACGATAGCTGTTGAAGAAGGATCAACTATTGTACGGATCGGAAGCGCTATCTATGGAGAACGAGCATATAGCCAGCCGGGCTGACAAAATTTTTACTAATGAAAACTGGAGGAAGATACTATGGCAGGATTGCTGGAGAAAGTCCTTGATTTTGTGGGTTGGGAAACGAATGTGGACGGAGAAGAAGACATTTACGAGGAAGAAATAGCTGAAAGCGTTCCGCAGCATAAACCTGAAAGAGGCGTTTCCCACAGAAGGAACCCTCAGGGCAAGGTTCTGAACATGAACAACAATAATAATCTGAAGGTTGTTGTTCTTTCACCTCAGAATATTCTCGAAGCGCGTGAGCTTTGCGATCATCTCAAATCAAACAAGCCTGTAATCATGAATGTTGAAGGTGTTGATACCCCACTTGCCCAAAGAATGGTGGACTTCTTGAGCGGTGCCGTTTATTGCCTTGACGGAGATATTCAGAAAATATCGAGCGGAATATTCCTTGCAACACCTGCGTCCATTGAAATAACAGGCGATTTGAAGGACGAGATGAGGAACAAAGGCGTATTTTCCTGGGTCAAATAAATCATGAGCGTTTTACAGGCATTTATAATAGCTTTACGTTCAGTCATAAGCGTGATGCAGGTTGTGCTTGTATTTAGGGTTGCTTGTGAGTTCAGACTGATTAGAAGGGATTGCTGGCCATTCAGATTTCTGTTGAGCATCTCTGAGCCCCTTTTGGAACCGGTCAGAAAATTGCTTGGTAAACATGATGATAAACCACTTAGATTTGATTTTTCACCGTTGTTTTTGATTTTTTTGCTATACCTTGTTAACGTTTTGTTAAAAAGGTTGGCCTGATTTTTATTATATCGATGGGGGGCGTGTGTTTGTGAATTTTGTTCCGAATGATCTCCAAAACATTGCCTTTAAAAAAGCTGTTATGGGCTATAATATTCTGCAGGTTGAGGATGTGCTCATGAAGGTCGTAGAGGACCTGTCTGAAATGATAAAAGAGAACAACAAGCTTAAAGAGAAGCTGGAAGAGACTCAGGACAAGGTCAAGTATTACAAGACCATTGAGAATAATCTGCATAACAGTCTGATAATAGCCCAGCAGACAAGTGAGGAAATCATCGCGAATGCCAGGGATAACGCTGAAAATATAGTGAAGGAAGCTGAACTCAGGGCACAGCAGATAATAGATGAAGCTCATAAAGAGGTTTTGGGCGTCAAGTTCGAATATGAAAGGATCAAACGTGATCTTACTGCATACAAGGCAAAGATAGAGAGTACGATAAAATCTCAGTTAAAGCTTCTTGACGATCTTGATGATGACGGTATGCGAGCCGAAGTCAAGGCAGTATGACTTATGATCGATAAATGATATATATCACGAACGAAAGCGGTTATGGTCTGTGCCATAGCCGCTTTTATCAGAAATCAGAAGTTTGGCATGAACCAAACTTCTTGTGTATTGACATTCTCTGACCATAATATTATCATAATCCATGATAATCCAGAAAAAATGGGAGGGTTTTAAACGGATGATCAACGAAAAGGGCAATATATCAATACAGACAGAAAACATTTTTCCAATTATAAAGAAATGGCTTTATTCGGAAAAAGACATTTTTATGAGAGAATTGGTATCGAACGCTGCCGATGCCATAAGCAAGCTCAGGAAGCTGGCTGATATCGGCGAAGCGGAATTGCCTGAAGGATACAAACCGAGAATAGATGTCGCAGTGAATAAAAAAGAAGGAACAATAGCTATTACTGACAATGGTATTGGCATGACCGATGAAGAGGTCAAAAAATATATAAACCAGATAGCTTTTTCAGGAGCTAAGGATTTTATAGAAAAATATAAGGATAAAACTGATGACCAGCAGATCATAGGTCATTTCGGGCTGGGCTTTTATTCCTCGTTCATGGTAAGCAGCAGGGTAAGGATCGACACCTTGTCATACCAGAAAGGAGCTGCCGCGGTACAGTGGGAAAGCTCGGGCGATACCGAATACTCAATGGCCGGGTCGGACAAAAAGGATATCGGAACCACAGTGACACTGTTTATCGCTGATGACTGCAAGGAGTTCCTGGATGTCTGGAAGCTTCGCGAAATATTGAAGAAATACTTTGCATTCCTGCAATATGAAATATATCTGACAGATGAGAACGACAAGGACAAGAAAGAGGACAAGCCCATAAACAATACAAGTCCTCTTTGGCTGAAAAATCCGAAGGACTGTACAGACGAGGAGTACAGGAAATTCTATCATGAAGTGTTCCAGGATTTCAACGACCCGTTGTTCTGGATCCATATAAATATGGATTATCCCTTCAATATGAAGGGCATCATCTATTTTCCCAAGCTCAGGTTTGAGTTCGAAACCATGGAGGGCAAAATAAAACTGTTTTATAACCAGGTTTTCGTGGCAGACAACATCAAAGAGGTGATACCCGAGTTCATGCTTATGCTGAAAGGCTGCCTCGACTGCCCTGATCTGCCCCTGAATGTATCAAGAAGCTTTTTGCAGAATGAAGGATATGTGGAAAAGATATCGAACCACATCACAAAGAAAATAGCCGATAAGCTTCAGCTTCTGTACAAGAAGGACAAAGAGAACTATGAAAAGTATTGGGATGATATAAATCCCTTTGTCAAGTATGGCTGCATGAAAGAGCCGAAATTCTTTGAAAAGATCAAAAATATCATTATATTCAAGACCATAAACGGCAAATATGTTACTTTGGACGAGTATCTTGAAAACAGTCCGGACAAGAAGGTATATTATGTCAACGATGAGAAACAGCAGGCTCAATATATACGCATGTTCAAAGAGAACAGCATGGATGCCGTTATACTGAATACCCTGATCGATACCCACTTTATAAGCTTCATGGAAATGCAGAACAAGGATATCAGGTTCCTGCGCGTCGATGCGGATATTGTTGACAGCATGAAGGATAAGGCAAATACCGAAGAGGAAAGTAAGAATCTGCAGGAGAAGCTTGAAAAGATCATTAAGGAAGCAACCGGAGCAGACAAGCTGAAGGTCAGGGTCGAAGGCCTGAAGAATGAATCGACTCCTGCAGTTATACTTCTTTCCGAGGAATCAAGACGTTTCAGGGATATGAGCAGAACTTTCGGCAGCGGCATCAATGCAGCAGAGCTTTTCCCCGCTGAAGAAACCCTGATCCTGAACAGCAATAACAAAATAATCAGAAGAATAGCGGAACTGTATGATGAGGAAAATAGGAAGGAAGACGCTGTTTTTGCAGCAAGCCATGTATACGATCTGGCTCTTCTCAACCACAGACAGCTTGAGCCTGAAGCCATGGCCAGGTTTATAGAGCGCAGCAATCAACTTTTGACGAGGTTATTATGAAACTGAAGGATTTCTGGTATGACCTGCCGGAGGAGCTTATTGCCCAGAGTCCTGCCGAAAAAAGAGACATGTCAAGGCTTCTGGTTTTGAACAGAAAAACCGGAAGCCTTGAGCATAAACGTTTTAAAGATCTTCCCGGGTATCTTTCGGCAGGAGATTGTCTGGTCATCAACAATACACGGGTTATTCCAGCACGCCTTCTCGGTGAGAAGGAAAACACGGGCGGGAAAATAGAGTTTGTACTGTTGAAAAGGATCGAAGCCGATATCTGGGAAGTCATATTACGTCCCGGGAAAATAGCAAAACCGGGCAGCAGGTTCGTCTTCGGAAATGGACTTCTTAAGGCCGAGATCCTTAGAATCGGCGAAGAAGGGAACAGGATAGTCAGGTTTTTTTATGAAGGCGTATTTGAAGAGGTTCTAGACAAGGTCGGGTTAATACCGCTTCCGCCTTATATCCATGCCACTCTTGAGGACAAGGAACGGTATCAGACCATATATTCGAAGATCGAGGGTTCGGCAGCAGCGCCTACTGCCGGTCTCCATTTTACCGATGAAGTATTTGATGAACTTAAGCGTAAGGGCATTAGTGTTGCTGAATTGACACTTCATGTGGGACTTGGAACATTCAGGCCGGTCAAAACTGATAACATCCTCGATCATCACATGCACAAGGAATATTACCATATCAGTCCTGCAACCTGTGAAGCCATAAATGAAGCAAAAGCAAGAGGCAACCGTGTGATCGCGGTGGGAACGACCAGTGTGCGCGTGCTCGAGACCATATCGGATGAATCAGGAAGAGTTTTCCCGGGAGAAGGGGAGACCGATATTTTTATTTACCCCGGATATAAGTTCAAAGTGGTGGATGCGCTGGTGACAAATTTCCATCTTCCCGAGTCAACATTGATAATGCTGGTAAGTGCTTTTGCGGGGAAAGACAGGATAATGGAGGCTTATCAGGAGGCCGTCAGAGAAAGATACAGGTTTTTCAGCTTCGGTGATGCCATGCTGATCCTGTGATGGATCGGGATCGATGATTTTTTCTAATCTAATTCTAATTGCCGTCCTATTGTTTTATCATATTGGTCAGGTATAATTCATGGTAGAAAACAAGCGGAGGCGTTTTAAATGAGAAATAATACATCCAAATATATAGTAGGTGCAGTACTGGTCATATTCGGAATCCTGGCCATATTCGGGGATATTGGATTTCTGACATTTTCATGGGTCTTCAAGCTGACCTGGCCGACCATAATCATAATGATATCCTTGTTCTTCTTTCTGGGTTACCTGTCCAAAAAACCTCAGGGGGCAGGATTTCTGGTCCCGGCAGGGACACTGTTTACAATAGGCGCAACACTTTTGATCGGCGAAATGTTTCCCTTCATGTATGAATTCATATGGCCTGCTTTCATTGCCTCACCGGCCGTAGGGCTTTTGCTTCTGTATTTGTTAGGTGAAAAAAGCCCGGGATTGCTGGTGCCTATAGGCATACTAATGACCATCACAGCGACATGCTTTTTCTCGGAGCTTCTGAATCTGTGGGGTGTTTTGTGGCCCGGTTTTATCATGGCTCCTGCTGTGGGATTATTCCTGCTGTATATTGCGGAAAACAACCGCAGGTCTGGGCTTCTGGTGCCCATATTCATACTTTCAGGGATATCGCTCGTATTCTTCTCGATTTTTGCTCTTGGATATCTTGGCAGATACTTTAAGTATATTGCGGGAGGAGTTCTTATTCTCGCAGGAATAGGTACGATCCTGAAGAAACCGATCCCAAGAGATTTTAACGACAACAGGCATTGATAAAGAAACGGATATCGGCTGATGCCGATATCCGTTTCTTACCTGGTGCGCCCCTTCCGACTTCATATAATAGTTTGGTTATTGCTTCGACGCTTGATGATTTTTAGGGCGCTTTTCTCATTTGGTTCTTCCTGTCGTCCTCATTTATTTTTTTTCAAGGGGACGAAAATTATTCATTTGGCCAGTTGCATAATTTTAGCGATAAGGCGCTTCATTACCGGGTACTTTTGGATTTTTGCTGTTAGGTACTTGATTCAAGCGCTTTTCATTTTCGCCGGTCTTTGTTTGTTTTGAGTTGGGATTGGAATTTGTGTTGTTTGGCGGCTGATTTTTGGCCATAGGCTCACTCCTTTCGTAGTTTAAGCATATTATTGGTAAAAGGAGTGAAAAATATACCAGAAAAGATCAGATATTTAATACCTTTCCCATAAACAATATCGATCCTGTAATATCCTCAGTGATAAGGAAAATGAACGGCCTGTCGGCTATAAAGATCACAGGGTCTTTCAGGATCGCCGACGAAGTCATTTCAACAACGGTTGCAGCAGCCGCCTTGCTGCCTTCCTCATTGACCTCGATAACCGCTTTATGGATGACACTGCTGATGAACAAGCCGTTGCTGATGCCTGAAAAATCAGCATGCCCGCTGAAAGCGACCTCCATTCCAAGAGTTATGAGACTGTCATTAAGGTTCTTTATTCCGTATTCCATACTGAATTTAGGAATTTTTACCTCGATATCTTCGGTCTCTTTCAAAGAGCTTCTTATGGTGTACCACTCTTTTCTGTCGAACCTGCTTATAAATTCATTTATATCAACACCCTCATCAGGCAGGATGATGTTCATCGATGTTTTCCCGTTTCCGTAAGGAAGCCGGATCGCTTTGAAGTCATCGCCCTTAGTAAACTCATATTCACCTTTACGGGACATCATATCAACTGTTTGTTCAGTTCCGTCATATGAGTGGAAAATCCAGTTCCTTGTATTTTTAGGATCAAACTGATTGCTCCATTTGCCATTGAAATAAATCGCATTGATCAGGTACATCAAAGCGCTGGAAGGATTTGACGAATCAATCATTTTTTCGATTTTTCCTTTTGTTTCTTCCCTGATCCATTTGTTTATAATTTCAAGAGAAGCAGGATTTGAAAAATCCAGAGAGCTTACCCTGGCTTTAAATTTCTTTTCATTATTCTTTATAAAATCTTTGTTAATCGAAAATCCATCTCTTATCCATATAGAATTGCCGATATTCAGATCTATTTTTTTATCCAGCTTCTCCAGATGAGCAAACATATTTTTAAAGCTGTCATTCACAAGGGCTCTGTCGATCCCCTCAAAGCCAAGCGTTTTTTCCATGGCCTCTTTTGTAAAGCCTTCTGCTCCGTTATAGGTCATGGCAAGGGCCGAAGATATGCTTAGTGGGGAGATGAATATGTTATTTTTTGTATCTTCTGTATTCAAAGTCCTGAAAATGTCAAAGGCGAACTGGTTGTTTCCGTCGACCACGTAGGAACTTACATTGACTGCCTCAAATGCAGGCTGTGAGCTGCAGGCAACCGAAATAAACAATATCAGGACGGCCCATAAAAATATAATAACCCTTTTCATACTTCCTCCAAAGTCTTATTTATAAGTATTATTTTATAAATATTAGACGGAATATGCAAAATTTAGTTCACTTGTATTCGAAAACCGTTCTTTACCCTGAATGAACTGTCTGCTCAGCATCCGGATTCATATCCCGTGTCATTCTGAGCGAAGCGAAGGATCTTTCATCGCTTTGCGCTTCAGAATGACATCAGGGTAAATGTAAAATGTGTGGGTGATGGAGACATTCCGCAGAAAGCCGGATCCGCGTAGCCGTGGTGTGTCCTAATGACTCATCAAACATTATTTTCTCTTTCTGAACACGACAAACTCGGTATAATTGTTCTCATCATCCTGGATCGAATCCTTCAATATTTCAAGGCGGTTGAGACGGGCTGCCGTTTCACTGGCTATGGCTGCCGAGTACTTGTCATTGAGAGCGGCAACCGCTGAAGCGGCGGCAGAGGTGGTCGAATATTTGATCAATTGGCAGTCAGGCATGGTGGAAAGGAATTTCCTGCATTGTTCAAAAGCCTTCTCGTGAGAGTATATTTTACGAATACTGGACAGCTCGGTTCCGGGAGGGGCAACAAGCATTTGCCTTACAGGCAGCCTGATCCTGTCTGTGATCTCCAGTCTGTCGTCATCCAAAAGATCAACGACTTCGGTCACCTTGCCTGCCAGTGAATTTTCGACCGGCACAACACCAACCTCCACTTTGTTGCTTAAAACTGCATCAAATACATCCTCAAACCTTTCAAATCCGGTCAGCACATGAGTATGATAAAGCTTTTCTGCCGCCTCATTGGCAAAAGATCCCGGTGTTCCCGCATATGCAACGGTGTGAGGGATTGATATGTGTTTTCCTTCAAGGCGAGCATATTCCCTGAGCTTTGGCATGAGATACGAAAACTCTGATGGTGTGATGGATTGCGGGCCATCTGACAAAGCTTTGCCCGGGTTATTATGGACTTCTATGATGACTCCGTCAGCGCCTGCGGCAATAGCAGCTTTCGACAGCGGTTCCACCATCCATGAAAGACCGCTGCCATGACTGGGATCGACCAGTACAGGAAGATGGCTCATCCGCTTCAACGCGGGAACAGCGCTCAGATCCAGAGTGTTGCGTGTATATGTTTCGTGGGTCCTTATTCCTCTTTCACACAGGATGACATTCTGGTTTCCCTCGTTCATAATGTATTCACAGGCCATCAGGAGCTCTTCGAGAGTATTGGCGAATCCTCTTTTCAGAAGTATGGGTTTCTTTATCCTGCCAAGCTCCTTCAGAAGCTCAAAATTCTGCATGTTTCTGGCACCCACCTGAATGAAATCAACATATTCCTCGAATATTTCAAGATAGGCAGGATTGGTGATCTCTGAAACTATGGGAAGTCCGGCAGCTTCGCCGGCTTTTTTGAGCAGCATGAGACCTTCCACCCTAAGTCCCTGGAATGAGTATGGAGAGGTCCTTGGCTTGAATGCTCCGCCCCGGAGTATGCTGGCTCCGTAATTCTTTACCTGATGGGCGATCTGAATGATCTGTTCTTCTGATTCAACTGAGCATGGACCGGCTATTACGATCAGATCCTTGCCTCCTACCAGAACATTGCCTACTTTTATGACAGAGTTATCGGGATGGAACTTCCTGTTTGCTTTCTTAAAAGGCTCCTGCACCTTCAAAACCTTTTCTACAGCCTCATGCATGCTTACTTCATCAACTGAAAGATGGGAAGTATCCCCTACCAGTCCGAGGACTGTCTTTTCGGCTCCGTAAATAGGGGAGATAACCAGACCCTTTTCTGTCAGCCAATTTTTCAATACATCGACCTTTGCTTCATCGACTCCGGATTTAAGTACGATTATCATATTACCTCCTCCTGAAAATCAAAATAAATATAAAAAAGCCTTCATCCCAGCAACAGGGACGAAGACTGTATTCTCCGCGGTACCACCCAAATTCATCAAATGATGCGCTCATTACAGATACGGGCACATTATTTCTGCCGATATCCTGCCCCTATAACGTGGTGCTTACGCGCTTGCCTACTTGCTGAAGCGTTTAGCTTGCGTACTCGGGGGAGAACTCAAGAAAAATCCTGTTTCTTAAAACCACTCTCAGTCCATGATGGTTTCTCCCTGTAAGCCGTGGGATGATTCCTGCGCTTATCGAAGCGTTTCCCCGTCATCGTATTTGCCATAAATTTCAGTTGTAAAATATCATATGATGAAAAATAAATTTTGTCAACCCATGTTACATATGTAATCATCCTGTCCTGAATGTATAATTGTAATGCATAAATGAAGCTCACCCTTAGTGCCGGGCTACTCTATAATAGATCAGACATATAAGCGTAAGCACTCCGCAGTATCCGACAGACGGATAAAGATATCTGACCAGGTTTGAGAAACCCGCAAGGCTTGCCGAAAAAGCCAAGACCGAGCAAATAAGTATGACGAATGTGGCCTTTTTGGTTTTCATGTTACATATTCTTGAAGCGAACCCGTACAAATCCCCTACCGCGCTTGTATAGATCTCAGCCAGAAGAACGACGGAGTATAAAACCTGTACGACCGGAGAGATGCGGCGGGCTATCATTATCATCGGAACCTCCAGATTCTTTACCGTCTCAGCATTTATGAAAAGGGTCATAAAAATCGATGTCGCGCCTATGCCAAGACCGAGACCGCCGATGATCGCACCTTTCCTTATGATTTTCCTGTTTTGTGTCTCGCGGCCCAAAGGGCCCAGAATAGAGATGGATGGAACGATGTTGTAGGATATGTAAAGTATCGCTGACCAGAGCCAGTTTCTGAGCATTACAGGCTTTTCAATACTGCGGGTATCGATTCCTGTCAGCGATGGAGCAGAAAGAATGGAAAAAATACTGACGAACAAGGCTGACAGTACCAAAAAGGGCGCTATCGTGCTTATGGAGTTGATAATGCTGTTGAATCCGCCAAGTACCGTAATAACGGTGATCAGCGCCATAAAGAAGCTTCCCAGCATGGGGTGCAGACCGAACTCCTGATGAAAAAGCGCTCCCGAACCGGCGATCATGGCCGTTAATGCACCGAACAGGAAAAAGGTTATGACCATATCCGAAAAACTGCCCAGGATACGGCCTCCCACCTTTGCAACTATAGGAAGGTGAGAGGAAGCATCAAGTTTCCACCCCAGTTCCATAATGATATAGCCGAAATATATAAACAGAACAGTGATCGTAATGAGTCCGGCAACTCCCCATATGCCGAAGCTCACAAAAAACTGGAATATCTCCTGCCCGGAGGCGAATCCTGCTCCTACTATGGTTCCTATGTAGGTTCCGGCTACCTGAAATACTGTGATTCTTTTTTCTTTCAAAAAAATAACTCCTCTTATGTTGACCCTATCATAAGCATATCTTCGAATAGAACAAAATAGCACTACAAAACTAATGAAATAAATGATGATTACGGCTGAAAGAATCCAATTTGTCATCCTGAGCGAAGCGAAGGGTCTTGTGGTATAATTACTCCAGCAATATATTTTTTCGGGGTAGTTTTATGAATGAAAATTATATTAAGGCGCTTTTGAAATGCAAATTATTCAATAATATAGAGATCGATGACCTGGAAGACCTTGTATCATGCCTCAAACCGGTTTTCAAATGCTTTACCAGAAATTCGATCGTAGTGCATAACGGAGACCCATTGGAAGGCCTGGGAATCATCCTTGAGGGTGAAGCTGTGATTTTTAAGGAAAGCATATCAGGGAACAGGCTGCTTATAAAAAACATAGGTGAGGGAGAATTATTCGGGGAAGTTGCGGCATTTGCCGGTAAAAAGGATTGGCCGGCACTGGTCCAGGCCATAACACCCCTTACTGTTTGCTTTATACCAAAGGACAGGATCACGGCCCAATGTTCAAATGCATGCAAATGGCATAATACTATGATAAACAACATGCTGGAACTGGTTTCTCAAAGAGCTCTGATGCTCAGCAAAAAGCTGGAGTATATATCCATCAAAACCATGAGGTCAAAGCTTTGCACCTATATATATGAGCAATTCCGGAACAGCAAAACTATGACGGTCATGCTGCCGCTGAATCGTGCGCAGCTGGCCGATTTTCTCAATGTATCAAGACCTTCCATGTCCCGCGAGCTTGCAAGGATGAGGGATGAGGGAATAATCGATTACCACCTGTCAACTGTTAAGATCCTTGATATGGAAAGATTGAAATCCTATTGTGAATAAAGTTTGATGACGTCTTATAGCTCCAAATGTCATGCAGATACAACCATCGGCTGCCTCTGATAAATGCACGAAGGCTTTTCTTCGTGTCATTCTGATCGTAGCGCAGCCATTTTTCATATGCTATTCAGAACGAAGTGAAGCCATTCCTCATATGTCATTCAGAACGAAGCGAAGCATAGTGAAAAATCTTAAGAAAAATTTTCAAAAACCTATTGCATAATCAAAAGACCAGTCATATAATTAACATATGAACAATTGTTCATATGTTAATGTATACAGGAGGCCAATAGTCATGGAAGATAAAAAAGAAAAAGCGCTTACATGCGGACAATTGATAATACATGATGATATCGTTAAAAAAGTTCAGGATAACATGCCAAAAGAGGATAACCTGTATGATCTGGCGGAGCTTTTCAAGGTCCTGGGCGATACCACCCGTATAAAGATCATCTGGGCGTTATTTGAATCTGAGATGTGTGTTTGTGATATTGCATATCTTCTCAATATGACACAGTCGGCAATATCTCATCAGCTAAGGGTCCTCAAGGCAGCCAGACTCGTCCGGTACAGAAAATCCGGCAAAGTCGTATATTATTCACTTGATGACAGCCATATAAACCAGATATTTAAATTAGGCATGGAACACATCCTGGAAAGACAATGAGGTGAAAACATGACGATCAAAAGGGACTATGAGTTTACAGGCATCGATTGCGTTAACTGTGCAAATAAAATAGAAGCAGGTGTAAGGAACATAGAGGGGGTTATATATGCCAGCCTCAATTATCCTTTGTCAAAACTGTCCATCGAAGTTACTGCGGATAAACCTCTGGGTGAAATTGAGAGAAAAATCCAAAGTATAATGGACAGTATAGAAAAAGGTTCAAAATTGAAGGTTCAGAAAGATGAAGAGACTGATGGAGATGATCATAACAACAGGTTCTCAAAATTCACCCTGTTTACATATATCCTTGCCGCTGCGGCCTATTTCACAGGCTTCTTCATTATACAGAACCCAACAATGAAGCCGATCCTTTTTGTATTCACCTATATTGTATTCGGAAACAGAGTACTCATAAAGTCAGCAAAAAACATACTCAAGGGCAAGGTTTTTGACGAGAATTTCCTGATGTCGATAGCGTCCATCGGCGCATTCATAATAGGTGAGTATCCTGAAGCAGCTGCAGTCATGATGTTCTACCAGGTAGGAGAACTTTTCCAGGACTATGCTGTAAATCACTCAAGAAGGGCTATTAAAAGCCTTATTGCCATAAAGCCTGACTATGCAAACCTTAAAACTGAGGAAGGATATAAAAGGGTCGATCCTTCTGAGATCCGCGTAGGGGATCATATAATAATACGTCCGGGAGAAAGAGTTCCTTTGGATGGAGTTGTGACAGAAGGAGTATCTGCTGTTGACACATCAGCCTTGACTGGAGAATCTCTTCCGAGGGATATCAATGTCGGTAGTGAGCTCTTATCGGGCAGCATCAATCAGTCAGGAGTACTGACTGTTAGGGTGACTAAATTATTTGAGAATTCTACTGTCAGCCGCATTCTTGATATGGTTGAATCAGCGTCACAGAAAAAGGCTAATACCGAGCGCTTCATCACTCGTTTTGCAGCTATTTATACACCCGTGGTTGTTGGTTTTGCAATATTGCTGGCTTTGATCCCACCGCTTTTTCTCAATGGGGATTTCCACCAGTGGATATACAGGGCTTTGCTATTCCTTGTCGTGTCATGTCCATGCGCTCTGGTAATATCTATCCCATTAGGCTTTTTCGGTGGAATCGGGGCCGCCTCAAAGCGCGGGATACTTATTAAGGGAGGCAATTATCTGGAAGTACTTTCAAAGGTGAAGACTGTTGTATTTGACAAAACCGGAACTCTGACCAGTGGTTCTTTTGAGGTTACCGGAGTAAGCGCCGAAAATAGCTTTACCGAAGACGAACTTCTTTATTACGCTGCCCATGCCGAAGCCTTTTCGACACATCCGCTGGCAGTTTCAATTATTAAGAAGTTTGGCAAAGAGCCTGATAAGAATATAGTGAGCGATTATGCCGAGTATGCCGGAATGGGCGTTTCAGCAAAGGTATCAGATAAAACAGTACTTTTAGGTAATAAGACCCTGTTCGATAAATTCAAAATCGATGCAGGGGAGACAGAGAGCGCAGGAACACTGATGTATCTTGCCATAGACGGAGTTTATGCAGGTTCTGTAGTTCTCGAGGATACAGTAAAAGAAGACAGCGGCAAAGCCATAAAATCATTGAAGGGCCTTGGCGTTGATGACATAATCATGCTTACCGGAGACAGCAGGGATGCTGCAAATATTGCGGCTGAAAGGCTCGGCATTAGTACGGTATACTCTGAGCTTCTTCCACATGAAAAGATGGATAGGCTTGAGAGGATAATTGATGAAAAGAAAGAGTCAGGAAAAGTGGCTTTTGTTGGCGATGGCATTAATGATTCGCCTGTAATAGCAAGAGCAGATGTAGGGATCGCTATGGGCGGCACAGGATCTGATGCTGCAATAGAGGCCTCCGACATAGTCGTAATGACAGACGAACCGGGCAAAATACCAGAAGCAATTGTAATAGCCAGAAAAACCAGAACAGTGGTTTATCAGAACATAGTACTTGCCATGGCTGTAAAAGCAATCGTACTTGCTTTAGGCGCAGGAGGGGTCGCAACTCTCCTCTGGGAAGCCGTATTCGCCGATGTAGGTGTGGCACTGATGGCAATCCTGAACGCTATGAGGATTACAAGGGTTAATAAGAGTGAGTAAAGGAGACTATCCCGAAATTTGTGTAAACCTCCATTACGGTGTAGAATAGAAGCACCATGATATGGCAAGAAAGAATCGTACCCCAGTTTATGCAGTGGTATTTATGGATGCTATCCACTACCATGTTCGCAGTGAAGGACAGGTTGTTAAAAAAGCGGTTTACATTGCTATTGGTATAGATTTGGATGGAAAGAAAGATGTTCTCGGTATGTGGATCGGCGAGAACGAAAGCGCGAAATTCTGGGCCTCCGTTCTGAACAGTCTACGAAATCGCGGGGTACAGGATATTTTCATTGCCTTTACGGACAATCTTACCGGCTTTTCTTCTGCTATAGAGGCGGTATTCCCGAAGACAGATATCCAAAATTGTATTATTCACCAGATACGAAACTCTACGAAATATGTATCCTACAAGGATCTAAAAGCCCTTATGGCCGATTTGAAGGCCGTCTATTCTGCTGTGGATGAACAGACCGCTCTGACTGCTCTGGATAATTTTACAGCGAAATGGGACAAGAAATATCCGAAGATTTCTCTTTCCTGGCAAAGCAACTGGGCCAATTTGAGCACATATTTTAAGTTCCCGCAGGAGATCCGTCGTTTGATTTATACAACGAATACAATTGAAGGATTTAATCGCCAGCTTCGGAAAGTAACTAAATCAAAGTCCGTATTTCAAACAGATGATAGTCTTTTCAAGATGCTTTATTTGGTTACCATGGAAATAACAAAAAAGTGGACCGGAAGGCGGCAAGACTGGAGTATTATACATTCCCAGCTTGAGCTTTTCTACGCTGACCGGATACCTGAATAACCGAAAAGCCGGCCTTCTGTCAAGGATAAAGTATAATATTTTTCGCAAATTCATAAAGGCCCAATAAAAATGACATGGCCGTACCCGTTTGGTAGAATTAAGTTACCACACAAAAATCAACCAAAGGAGGTTACGAACCATGTCAGATAAAATTATACAGCTAAACGAAGGAGTAATAAAGCAGGAGTTAAAAGAACTAGTCCGCAGCAGTGTAGAGGAAACTCTAAACAATTTATTGGAGCAAGAAGCAGCAGAGTTAACTAAAGCAGAACGTTATGAGCGCACATCAGAAAGGCAGGGCTATAGATCCGGCCATTATGAAAGGAAATTAACAACAACATCAGGGGATGTGAGGTTAAAGATACCAAAATTAAAGGGGATAGCCTTTGAAACAGCCATAATTGAACGATATCGACGCCGTGAAAGTTCAGTAGAAGAAGCATTAATAGAAATGTACTTGGCAGGTGTATCGGTACGGCGGGTTGAGGATATTACAGAAGCCCTGT
>DULR01000070.1 GCA_012840245.1 Clostridiaceae bacterium | reverse complement strand
GAAGGCATACTTAAATGCATCTGTCCCTACCATTAAATAGTCAGAACCACTTCTGCTTTTTATGAAATAATCTTTATCGGGCAGCTCGTAGCCGCATATGACCAGTCTTTCGTATTCGAAATCTTCAGTTTTTTGTGTTTTGCTCTTTCTCGGCCTGTCTTCCTCTTCTTCATTCCGTCCTGCATCAATAGCGCACCCTGAAGCTGAAATCAGTACTATAATGCATAATAAAAGCGATAGGCATTTTTTATAAAAGACACTCATATCAGATCTCTCCAGGCAAAATTATTACAAAACAATCACAGGCATTGATTCTCTTCAGGGTACATATCCGGAAGAATTTTACAACCATAATTCATTGTTGCCCCTCCTGCCCTGTCGTCTCCTGAAACTTGTTTGCAAGCTGAGCAGTATTTTTGTTTATTTGCGTAAGATTATCATGGATAGAGAATATGAGGATCATAAATTCATAGATTATCCTGATAACCAGGTTGCCAAAAATCAGGTACAGCAAACCGATAAAGAATCTTGCGAGCAAAATGATCACAATACCCATCAGGGTTATAAAAAGCGCACTGATAATATAAAGCAGCTTTAGCAGACTCATACTGAACATTTTTCTGAAGTTTAACATTCTGTATAACCAAAGCGCAAAGCCGCTATATTTGTGTTCTTTGTGCTCAGGCAAAAATGCCAGCAACAGGACCAGTCCGCCAATGATCGCAAGAATCAGGCAAACCACAACTGCACCGCCTGCCATTGAAAATTCTCCGATGAAATTCGGGTAGTAGCTCCTGTAGGAATCAAACATCATAATAAGCCTCCAATATAATATTACGTACTGCTGTTACAGACAATTATATTTTTTTCCTATCATCATTAAGATATTTTGACACCAGATTAGTAAAAGCTGCCTTTCAGATGCATTCATCCTACAGATCATACGAATATTCATAGTACCATTTTGCTTTCAATATCCCCTCTTCTTCGACCAGCCAGAACGGACCGATGCTGTCACCCTGAGAGGAGATCAAAAACATATAATCCTTGTTTATGATATATGCTCTCCAGTTTACATCATCTGCCAGTTCGATTTCTTCCTCAGCCAGATAATCCAGGACAGCCCGGATCTGATCAGCCCCTGCATGACCCACTTCGACATAATCGACGCCATCGAACCAATCGCTTATTATACCGTTTATGGCATTTACGTTAAGCACGAACATAATGTGATCCTCATTGCTTATTTCAAACAGATAATATGCATCAGAACCATCTATCGAAGCATTGATAAGAGTTATTTCAATATTCTCTTCATTACGGGGCTTCATATCTACGCTGTTGATCACCGGGGGCAGCCAGTCGGACAGTAAATCCCTGGCTTCATCGATACTTAAATATGATCTGCCATCCTGCATGATGTTTTCTAATGAATTATAGGCCGTATGAATGATCGTTTTATTGCTGTAGGAATGGTATATATCCGGATCAGGCCCTCCCGGCCAGTCCAGTTCGACAGCTATAATGGTGTTTTCTTTGAAATATTCCCGGGCAATTGACAATACTCCGTTTATCTGCTTCAGATACTCGTACTCAGGAAGCGGTTCTTCATAATTTAAAGAAAATATGATATACGTGCTTTCATAGTATTGGTCTGATCCTTTTCTGAAATCAACCGAAATGCCTTTGTAAAGATCTTTTATTTTCCCGGATGCTTCCCTGAACCATTTTTCTCCGGTAAAACTGACGTTTTCAAGTACACCCCAGGGGAATTCCATGACAGATACTGCATGCATGTTTCCGTCGCTTGGATATTCGATGATGTCACTTCCGTCGACCCTGAGAGAAGGATATGGAGTTAACTCCCCTAAAAACTCACAGTTTCTGAAAGCAATGTTCCGGCATCTTTCAAATTGGACAGATTCGTCTTCATTATTTTGGAAAGAGCAATTCTCCATAACTATGCTCTCACTGTCGTATATTTCAGCCAGATTAACTTTACAGTCGAGAAAGGAAGAATCCCGTATGAGCATATTTGATATCCCATGAGCCAGAATACCGTATTCACCACAGCCAAAAATGGTGCAGTTTTCAATCACAAGCCCCTGGCATTTTATCAGGAACAGAACTGAACCTGCGCACTCATATTCGACCTTTGGTGAATGTCCCAGATAAAGATTTTTTAAAGTGATGTTTCTGCAATTTTCTAAATATAATACATCATAATCGGTATAACTGGTCAGGAATTCGATCTGCTGGTCGCCAACACCTTCGATAACGACATTTTGAAGATTATTAAGAACAGGTTTATATGGCTCGACAAAGCCGGTATCATAAACATTATAATCGCCGGGCATCAGCAGAAAACGTTTGTCTGAAGCCATATGGTAAAGAAGTTCGCCGGCATTATGTACGGTTATGGTTTTACCGTCTTCGCTTATCACAGCCGTATCTTTGAACGGTGGTTTATGACTGCTTTCACCTGTTTCAGGAGACGGGGCCTGGGTCGCAGCCGGAGACGGCATCAGGGTGGGTGTCTTGGTTGGTTCAGGAGTCCGGGTCGGTTCCGGGGCTGATGAAGCCTCGGGAGTAATTGCCGGAGAGCGTTCCGGATCAGGCTGTTCCACCGTTACTGGGGTATCCGTATCGTCAATATTTTCAACATCTTTGGCTCGGCCGCATGAAGTAAAAACCAGCATTGGAAGAAGGAACAGAAATGCAAGAAACCGTTGTTTCATGGCCCCACATCCTTAAATATTAACATTTGCAAAAGATCAAAATGCCACAAGCTAATAATACATAAAAATCTATATTTTTACAACGGTCTTCTATGCTTTTACCAATATGCCGTCCTTCATCTGATAAGTGACATCCATCATATCGAGCAGCTCCATGTCATGAGTGACTACGATAATGCAATAGTTGCGTTCATGTGCAAGACGAGCGAGCAGTTCGATTATATTGCGGGCAGTCTGACTGTCAAGGTTTCCTGTGGGTTCATCAGCAAGCATAAGGCTTGTGTCCATTGCCAAAGCCCTCGCTATGGCGACGCGCTGCTGCTCACCTCCTGAGAGCATCGACGGGAAGCGGTTGAAAACATTATCATTCAGTTCGACGCTTCTGATATATTCCTCGGCACGTTTTTTTGCCTCCCTGGGGCGTATCCCATGCAGTTCCATCGGATACATGACGTTTTCGACTGCCGTAAGCAGCGGGAAAAGGCGAAAGTTCTGATATATAATTGCCACATCATTTCGGCGATATGAATCAAGATCCATAGTGCGCGTGGATACGCCCCGAAAAAGTACGTCTCCTTTATCCGGCACATCCAGTCCTGCCATCAGTGAAAGCATGGTAGATTTTCCGCTTCCGCTCTTTCCGACAATGGCATATATAAGGCCCTGCTCAAACTCGCAGTTGACGTCCTTCAACGCCTCCACGGTATGGTACTTGCTGCTGTACGAATAGCGTACGGAGTTAAGGGTAAGGATACTCATAATGCCTCCTTTATTCTTTCTCAGATAGTATTGAGAATGCTTTTTTGGCGTTTTGCATCATAATGGACAGCGCCACGCTCAGTGCATAGCATACGAAAAACGCATAAACTGCCGGTGATGCAAGCTGCGCCATGTTTCCCATCGTGCTGAAGATCACGGCTGCTGCCAGAACACCGAAGAATAGCAGCATTAACTGCTCAATGAACAATGTGGCAAAAATGCGCCACTTCTGGGTTCCCATACCGCGCATGAGCGCAACATCCTCACGCCGGCTGTGAATTGCCAGGAAGCCTGTGATAAGCCCCAATATGCACACAAGGACTATAAGTACAGGGTAAAGCATCTCAAGGTATTTGCTGCGCTGTTCTATAGAACTGAGAGTCTCATTGTATTGCGCGTCTTCTATCACTACGCATACGCGAATATCATTGGCCAGCGTAGGGCCTGAAAAGCCCTCTCTCTCAAGCATGTCCTTTACCTCTCCCAGGACTCTGGGATCGCGGATCTTGAAGGTCAGGGAAGAGACATACTTGTTATCAAGGATGATGTCCAGTATTTGCTGCTTTGTAAACATATCCAGGCTGAATGAAGTCGCCATTGGATAATTTGTTGCCGCTTTCAGGTATCTCCCGGTGGTAATATAGTGATATTTCTTTGGCAAATCATTGAGGGTGGAGCGTTCAGGATCCAGTGCCCCCAACGGAAGCGGACAGTAGATGTTGTTTTGGTTGGCAACGCGTGAAAAGCTTCCGACGACCATCATATCCATACTGATAAAATTCAAAAATCCGATAAAATAGTCTTTCACATAGACACGTATGGTATCGCCAGGCTTTATACCCTTATCGTTCATAAATTGAGAAGACACAATACAAGGCAGTATTTCCCACTCACGGCTTGAAAAGCGGGCTTCATCCCATCCCGGCATAAAATCGGCGTGGAAATCAGCAAAAAGAAACTCAGGCGCACTTCTTGCCTCATCGGTAAATATAATGTTTGGCTGGGCTGCCAGAGTATCATTCATGATCTCAAGCTCATAAGGGTCACCTGGCATCGGCATAGGATCGACCTGTCCTTCTGACCCGTCAGCATGCCTGACTATGCCCAAATAACCATAGTTCAGCGTATAGGTATATTTTATGTCGCTGATATGTTCCATTGACGTAAGCTTTATAGCATGTGTATTATTTATGACCAGTCTGTCTGAAAACTTGCCGTTCATCTGAGCGCAGTAACCTGTAAGATCAGTGCTTTCATAAAGTGACTCTTTTGCAGCATAGTATGAGGTCAGCGTTGACTGCAGCAAGGATACGAACACCATCGCCGCGGCACAAAGGGAAGGAACAAGAAGGGATCTTATGCCTCCCCGACGTATGTAAAGCACAGCATGACGCAATGCTCCGGACAGTGCCACCGAGGATTTTTTTGGAGGTTTGCGTACACGAACACGCGCTCTTGCCGATATTAATTTTCCGTTTATGGTTTTTTCCGCGTAGTAAAGGCAGAGTGAAACAGCTATAAGCTGGACTGCCACACCGACTATCAAAGCAAATACAGCCGACATGGTCATAACAGGATTAAATTCCTTGACTATGCCCCTGAATCCGTCACTGTACCGCATATCCACTACCTGAAGCTCTGATACGAATTCATATGCATATTTGATGACTTCCTCGGCACACATCGTACCTGTCAGGATGCCTGCTGCAACGGCGACCAGTGAAGTAAGGCTTGCTCCTATAATGAGATACAGCCTGGTCTCGTTCTTTTTCGCGCCGAAGCAACGCATGATCTCGATCGCTTCTCTCTGCTTATCTGTAAACATATATGCAAAAAATGAAAGTACGGTGATGGTCACTGCAAACGCTATGACAGAAAGTGATATTGCTGCGTTTCTGATTACCTTGAGCGCATCGGCAGTGGCCTGATATCCCTGGTCATAAACAGCTATGAACGTGCGCTCCGGAAGCAGCGGTTTTATTGCTGAAAGGAACTCCTCAGCAGTCCCGTTCCTGATGGTGGCCTGACCGAGATCGTACAGGAAGCGGACCGGCCGTGCTGAATCTGTCACAGGTGTAGTATATACATTGCGATGATAATCTGTATGATGATTGACTATTCCTACGATAGTCAGATCTTCCTGACGGGACATTTTGTCGCCCCATGCATACATGGTCGCATTTTCATCATCGGAAAGCCGGATGGTAAGGGTATCGCCCACATTTAAGTTGTGAGTATTGGCAAGGGACTGGGATATGACGCATACCTTAGCGCCAGAATCCGCCTCTTCTCTTGTGAACAGGCGGCCTGAAACAGGCTTCAGATAACCCTGATTGAACTCCTCGATATCGTCAATTTCTCTTGCGCGGCAGATCATGAGTGAATTGTTCATCGCTTCATAGAATTTCGCGATTTTCAGGTATATATTGTCTTCTTCAGCATGGAGTGCTTCAGCAGAGTCTATTTTTTGAATTTTTTCGATTTTGGTGCAATCAACTCCAGCCTCCTGTGCTATCCAGCTGTAGAATGGCGTAATTTCCACCGAAAGGCCGTTTGCAGTGGTCCTTGAATTTTGGGCGAGGATCACATATACAGCATCTGGATCAGGCACAAACCCGAATTCTTCTTCAAAATTATTTTCTATGAAAACAGTACGCCCCGGCTCGTAATCACGGATAGAATAAAGACTTTCCACCAGCTTGCAATAATACTGACTGTCCGATGAGAATTGTCTGATACCTGTAACGATAAATACGCAGGAATCACTGTAGTCTGATTTATAGTCATTGTAGATTACATTGGCGGCAGAACCCATTCCAACATCCGAGGGCTGCCAGAGGATCACATTTTCGTTCGATGCAATGGCATCGAAGTCGATAGCTGCGATATCGGCAAGCATTGATTCGCTCTTGCTTCCCATTTTCGAGCCATAATCTTCAAGATACTCGATAGTTACAATGGTCGTATAGTTTTCCTCGCAGTCACGAAGCATGGAAACACTTGCCACCCATGTATTGATGCCAAGATACAGAAACGCCGTTACAGCTGCTATCAGAAATGCAAACGAAACTGTCTTTATCGGCGTACGCAAGATGCTTTTAACACTGTTTCTGAAAATCATACATTAACCTACCCCGGCTGTATTGATTATCGATAACTTCTTTGAATAAAATATACCATCAAACTTTCTTATTGTCATCAGATATATTTATTTATAGTAATAAAATTATATAAAAAATTTTATAATATATCCGGCCTGCTACTCCTGTTGATGTCCGGCTTGACAAACCCCTTAACAGGCTTTATTATTATAAAGTCATTAAGCATGCGGACATGGCGGAATTGGCAGACGCACCAGATTTAGGATCTGGCGGGAGACCGTGGGGGTTCAAGTCCCTTTGTCCGCACCATAAAAGAGATCATCGGATTTTGACCGATGATCTCTTTTAATTGTCTCAACTATATGGTTACCTGTGTCATAAGCATTCACCGGAAATATGAAGAAAAAGGTGACATCAATAAAGCAATAGAAATGCGTGAAGCACAGCTGCGCCTTTTATAGGAGGATTATGGCTATGATAACGGTGAGACCATTGATAAGGTGCTTCGTGAGATAACGCGTCTCAGATCCATAAGATAAGAAATAAAGTGACAAATCTTTTATATTTACCCATGTTGACAACTTGATCCATAGTACATAGACTTATGAATCAAGACAGGTATTTTACAAAACAAGGAAATATGAAGTTAATTTTTGGCATATCGGAAGTGGGGTAAGACTATGAGCAAAAGCGCTAGGATCATAAGCAACATAGTTTACGGCATAGGCGTGGCTATCGTTATAAGTCTTGTTTGCATCGCACTGTTCGGTCCAGCCCAATATGCAAACCCTGACGCGATGATTCCTTTGACATGGAAGGAGCTTGCTTTCATATGGCTTTCCTTTGGTTCGATACCCATGCTGCTGGCATGCATGGCAGTATACAAGTTCAACGCCATTAAGAATACTGCGAATAAAAAGCGGAAGTTCATTCTTATCTTCCTGCCGGGCTTTATTTGCGGAGCCTGTGCCCTGTTTATAATCGGTGTGATGGTTGCGGGAATGGTGAACAGTTTCCTGTAAGTATCCTGTCATCCTGAGCGAAGCGAAGGATCTTGATCCTGCCTTTGCTCAACAGTGACATTTTCACAACCTGAAATCGTTCATTTGCGAACTGGATAAGATCCTTCACTACACTTCGTTTCGTTCAGGATGACATTTCAGAACAAATATTCACTGCAGATTTGATCCTGCATATAAGATTCTTCGCTTCACTTCGTTTCGCTCAGAATGACATGAATAAACCAGTATTCACTGCGGTTTTGCTCATACATGTCAGATTCTTCGCTCCGCTTCGTTTCGTTCACATTTCAAAGTCTTAATCTGCCTTACCAATCATGTCAAGACTTACGATATCCAGTTCTTCAGGCCTTTTATCCATCTGCATGCATCTCAATACTGCAAACGCCGTATCAAGACTCGTCAGGCATAGTATGGAACGCTCAACGGCTTTTCTTCTGATCTGGAAGCCATCCCTCTCGGAATCTCGGCCTTTTGTGGGCGTGTTCACGATCATTTTGATCTTGCCCTGTTCCATCAGGTCCAAAATATTTGGTGAGCCTTCGTTTATCTTTTTGACGCTGTTGGTTGCGATAGCGTGCTGGTTAAGGTACAGCGCTGTTTTGCCCGTAGCGTAGAGCTTATAACCAAGCCTTTCAAAACCGTCGGCCAGATCAACCAACTCAGGCTTGTCGGTATCCCTGACTGTGAACAGTATACCGCTCCCCGGCTCAGGGAATTTGTAGCCTGCTGCAACCAACCCTTTAAGTGTTGCTTCATGAAGATTTTTAGCCAGTCCCAGCACCTCGCCTGTGGACTTCATTTCAGGACCCAGACCGGTATCTACTCCATGGAGCTTTTCAAATGAGAATACCGGCACCTTTACTGCTATATACTCGCTTTCCTCGTACAAGCCCGTGCCATATGGAAAATCTGACAGCTTCCTTCCCATCATTATGCGAGTCGCCATCTTTACCATGGGGATTCCTGTGACCTTGCTTATATATGGCACTGTACGGCTGGAACGCGGATTTACCTCAATAACATATACTTCATTATTGAACACCACGTACTGGATATTGACTATACCCACCACATGAAGGGCTTTGGCTAGTTTTTCGGTATATTCCACGATCTTGTCCCTGATCTTGAAGGACAGGCTCTGAGGCGGATACATGGATATGCTGTCTCCTGAGTGGACTCCGGCACGTTCCAGGTGCTCCATGATCCCGGGTATGAGTATGTTTTCCCCGTCGCAAACAGCATCCACCTCAAGCTCCTTGCCCATCATGTATTTGTCGATAAGAATGGGATGCTCCTGCTCCTCCCTGTTGATTATCTCCATGTAGTCAACTATATCTTTGTCATTATACGCGATCTCCATGCCCTTGCCGCCTAAAACATATGAAGGACGGACCAGAACCGGATATCCCAATTTATTGGCCGCTTCGATGGCTTCTTCCACAGTCCTTATAGTCGTGCCCTTTGGCCTTGGGATATTTAGGCTTTCAAGTATTTCGTCAAACTTCTCCCTGTCCTCGGCAGCATCCACATATTTGGCTGCAGTGCCGAATATCTTACAGCCTGCGTTGGCCAGAGGATTGGTAAGTTTTATGGCCGTCTGCCCTCCGAACTGGGCGATTATACCGTCAGGCTGTTCAAGCTCTATTATCTCTTCCACATCCTCAGGTGTCAGAGGCTCGAAATAAAGCCTGTCAGAGGTATCAAAGTCGGTCGATACCGTTTCCGGATTGTTGTTGATTATGATTGCCTCATAGCCTTCTTCCTTCAGTCCCCATACTGAGTGGACCGAGCAGTAGTCGAACTCAATGCCCTGGCCTATACGGATAGGTCCTGAGCCCAAAACAATGACTTTTTTGTTTTTTGTCGGCACTGATTCGTTATACTCGTCGTAGGTAGAGTAATAATACGGGGTTTGAGCCTCGAATTCGGCAGCGCAGGTATCGACCATTTTGTATGAGGGTCG
>DULR01000015.1 GCA_012840245.1 Clostridiaceae bacterium | reverse complement strand
TGAGCAGCTCCTTGGGGTGCTCTATTTATCATGCAATTATCAAGGTTCAATTTTTTCTGAAATACACTTCTGCAGTCCATTCAAAATAATTCATTTTAGGGCTTGACTTTTAATAGTTAGTCTTTCTGATGCATATCAAAATTATATCATATAACTTGTCCGGACCGTTACTCACAAGCTGATGTCGCTTTTTAAGGTTTGAAATTTCTTTATTAGGTGATTATATTATAAATATAAAACAGGAATAAATAATACCGGCACAGGGAAAGAGTGGATCATATGTTCTTTATAGCGCTTGGTGTACAGGACAAGGACAAACACATAGGAAGCTACAATAACGTTGTGTGTCCCTCATGCGGAAGATTGGCAAGATATGATATTTATAAGTCGTACAGATATTTGCACATATTTTTTATTCCGACTTTCACATGGAATATCAAGTATCTTGTGAAAACATCATGCTGTGGCAGCTATTATGAGCTGGATCCTGAAGTTGGAAAAAAGTTCGAGAAGAATCCCAATACTGAGATCAAAAATGAAAACTTGAGACAGATCAACATTCATTCGACTAATAAGTACTACCCGCACTGTAAAACCAATGTACCGACAGAATTTAATTATTGTCCCTATTGCGGTAATAAGCTGTAGACTGCTGAGAGAACAACGTAGTATACGTATATGCGAGAAATGAGCCATTTCGGAAGAAACATCGTACGACACTGTTATATTGAACAGATAAATCCAATTAGATATTGATGAAAGGTGATGTTATAGGTATGTTAAATAACAAAATAAGCCTGCTTTGTCTCACCATAGTTTTAGCAATGTTATTCTGCTATATACCTACTGTTTTTGGGGCCTCATCTATTTCACCCTGGGCGGAGAAAGAAGTGAGGGAGGCAATTGATCTTGGGTTAATTCCTGCCGATATGCAGAAAGATTATGCTAAAAACATTACACGTGCTGAATTTTGCAGACTTACAGTGGTGCTGCTTGAAAATATTTATGAAACGACGATAGAAGACATTCTGAGTCAAAGAGGAGTAACACCTGATAAGGCAGTATTTACCGATACACACGATCCGGATATCCTTGCCGCTAATGCACTTGGCATTGTGTTTGGAGATGGCAAAGGTATATTCAACCCACACGGAGAAATAAAAAGGGGTGAGGCCGCTGCCATGCTCATGCGAACTGCTTCTCTTACCGGTGAATATCATGCTCTTCCCCATGTCTTTGACGATGCGTCATGGTTTCCTGCATGGGCGAGAGAATCAGCCTATGCAGCTTATGCCTATGGCATCATGGTAGGCGACAACATGAACAGGTTTCATCCGGTCAGTTTTTATACCCGCCAGGAGACATATGTTACTATTCTCAGACTATATAATACAATAAAGAATGGGGCAAGAGAGCAGGAATCTTTATATCCAATGTCAGCAAAAAATGAGGAAGGCATCTATTTATGGGGATATATCAATCAGAACGGAACCTTTGTAATTGAGCCGAAATATACCTATGCAAGCGAATGGAATGGACAATACGGAATTGTATCCCTGCCAGATGAACCTGACGCCTATATAGTAATTGACCGTGATGAAAACCTTATAATAGAAGTTGACGATTTAAGGGAACTTATACCTGAAAAAGTCACTGAAAAAACGCCTCCTTGCTTTTTTGGCAATACTTTGTATGTGGGTGAGTATTATAAATTTTTATTTAGCCTGCCTGACGGGGAATGGTTGACAGGAGACTACAAAGGCGGCGGCGCAAGAAGCTTCAATGATGGAATTATCCGGGCATTTGATGGTTTCAGTAAACGATGGTACTATCTGGACAGAAACGGAAAAACTATTACTTCCGATGAAGAATGGTTTTGGTTTGGAGGCGATTTCTATAAGGGCGTAGCGATCGTATCGAAAGTGGCTCAAAGTGGCGAAACTAAATACCTATTATGGTCTACAGATTGTGAGAAGAAAACCATTATCATAGACTCTGAGAAATACATCCCACAGCATGGAATGGCAGTAGGAGATCTTATGGTTGTGTCCGGGCCGCGTAGTATGGATGAATCATATAATTTTCTTCCTGCACAATATGGCGTTATACGGGCGGACGGAATAATAATTCTGCCTGCTGATTACGAAGCCCTGAGCTTGACGCTGGGCAAACAAATTCTTGCCCGGAAGAATGCGGCAGAGCCGTACAGCTTATTTGACGAAACCGGTAAAAAAATATTTGAGTTCAATCCAGACTTTGATGGAGAGCTTCTATTTGACAGTATAGGCTACTACATGTTCCGTTCGGGAGACAAAATGATGACTGTAATATCAAATACAGGAACTGGTATGTGTAATATTGAGATCAATCAGGATGCGAGCTTCCGGTTCATCAGCGGATTAATTCAGATAACAGAAAGCAATGGAACTTGCAGATACTATACAGTTGCCGGTAATAGCATCTTTCATGTCGAGTAAGTGGTGGAGAGGGTATATATCAGGCGCATTATTTATGCAGCGCATTGCACAAACTTCATAAAAACACAATATTCATGCAGTGTACTGCATGAATATTGAATCGTCACATAAACTATGCTATGCTGTTCATAAAAAGGCAGGTGATCATGTGAGTGAACTTATAGCCCGTCCGGATTATCTTGAGCAATTAATAAGATTCCGTGATAAGAAACTTATCAAGGTTATAACCGGCATTCGCAGATGCGGTAAGTCAACGCTGTTTGATCTTTTTGAAGATTATTTGAAATCACAGGGTGTTGAAGAAAGACAGATTATAAGGCTCAATCTGGAGTGTCCTGAATATCATGAGCTTCAAACTTATATGCAATTATATGACTATGTCAAAGAGCGACTTTGTGAAGATTGCATGAATTATATATTTATTGACGAAGTTCAGACAATACCCGAATTTCAAAAAGCGGTGGATGGCTTATATGTACGTAAGAACTGCGATGTTTATATTACCGGATCAAATGCACATACACTTTCAGGTGAACTGGCAACATTGCTGTCAGGAAGATATGTTGAAATAAAAATGCTTCCGTTGTCCTTCAGGGAATATATTACGGCACTGGGCGAAAAGTCAGACCTGGTAATCAAATACCGTAATTATTTAGAGAACAGTTCTTTTCCATATGCGCTGGAGCTTTCCAATAAAAAGGATATCCGGGCATATCTCGGAAGTATATTTGACTCAGTTATTCTTAAGGATATAGTGACAAGAAAGAAAATTGCGGATGTTACAGGCTTGCAGAATGTAACCCGCTATGTCTTTGATAATATCGGCAATATAACATCAGCTACAAAAATTGCAAATACCATGATTTCGGCCGGCAGAAAAATATCTGTTCATACAGTGGACAGCTATCTGGAAGCACTGACTGAAAGTTTTATACTTTATAAAGCCCAAAGATATGATATTAAAGGTAAGCAGCAGCTTGTTACCGGTCATAAGTATTACGCAGCAGATATCGGTTTGCGCTATTATCTTCTGGGAAGTAAAAAAGCCGATATGGGGCATATTCTTGAAAACGTAATTTATCTGGAACTTCTGAGACGGGGGTTTGAAGTATTTGTCGGCAAGGTTGGAAGTTCAGAGGTAGATTTTATTGCCATAGGTGAAAACGGTGAAGAGTATTATCAGGTTGCATATACGGTAGAGGGTGAATCAGGAAGCGGGAAAAGCATATTGGAACGGGAACTTGCTCCGCTGGAAGCAATTCGTGACCATAACCCAAAATATTTGCTTACCATGGATTTCACTCCGAATACTTCGCACAATGGCATAAAGCAAATAAATGCGCTGGATTGGCTGCTGGGTGAATAAGAGTAACAAGGATTAAGTCGGTAAAAAGCCGCGAGATAAGCATTTGCCATTCTTGCGGCCTTTAAGGTTACTATAAATAATTCAAATAACTTATTCAACGTGAAAACATACGCAGCAGCCTTATAAAATGGTTTGATTCACGGAGGACGTGATCACCCAGAAGAGGGATTATAATAGACTTTATCTTGCAGTTTATTAAACCCTGTGTGCCGGCTGCATTGAAGTCCCTTACCTGCAGTGTCGCGGCAAGACTGTCAGCAGTGACCTTGCTGAGAGGAATTGTTCGGTTCATAGCTTGAATTGCCTCAGCTGTCAGTGCATCGAATTGATTTCCTAATTCATTAGCTACCATGATAAGGTCATTTTCTGTCGGATCTAAGAGCCCCCTTATGAATTTAGAATGCTCAGCCATGATTCGATTCCAGAAAGCTTCCTGCTCAAAAGCTTCCTGCTCAAGGTTAATATCGGTACGGCTCTGCAGTTTTTGTATTGTGGCCAGATATAGCTTTGCTTCTCTCAGGATATGGTCGATAAGCAGCGGGTAATTCACTGTAAACAGTCTGCAAGCTAAAACTTCTGTCAATATACGTGTCTTAAACTTTATCAGACTGCTCACAAGTCTAATGGCTCTTTCATTCAAAGCGTGTACACGTCGCTCAAGTGCCGGGCTATGAATCATACCTCCTCCGAACAGGTTTGCTTCTGCCTTTGTTATGCCTGTTGCCAGAGGAACGCCTGTTAAAGAGATCGTAACCTGTTCGGCTGACAATGTATACGGTGTGATTACTTCACCCGAGTTTAGTACATCCTGGTCAACAACTCCGTCAGACAATGCCACAACCTCGTTCATCATGCGGTCAAAGGCTCTACGAAAGGTATCTGCTTGCTCTGCAAGATTGCTGTCTTTCGAAGCAAAGCCTGCTTCGAGAAAAAATGAGTGTTCTTTCATTATTCGTCCAAAAAACAGGTGCAAAGCGAGAGATTGTTTAATAAAATCATTCCCTGATATCATATGACATTCTCCTAACCTTAGTTGTTGGGACTTGTACTATATCATATGTCTGATATGAATGATGTGTTCTGACAAGCATCTGACAAGAAGGAGCCAATACAAATATTTCATCACTATATTTATCCCTCACTTTTGGAAGACTACATTATCGGGAGGGATAATATGGACATGAGCTTTGACAGGGTCTATTACGAACCCGATGCACTAAAATTTGAACTTGGGAAAAAGCTGCAGAACAAATACAGGGATCTGACCTGGGTGGAGATAGAAAGCCATAACCGCATACCGGAGCTGACTGCGGCTGCCAACCGCGAATTCCCAAAATTGAAGAGACTTCTTATAATCGGCACCAGAAAGACACATAAATATGTGCCCAACCATAAAGTTTCCGACTGGCTGGTTCCGTATACGTCATCGGGCTGCAGGGCCATGTGCCTTTATTGCTATCTGGTGTGCAATTATAATAAATGTTCATATCTGCGGCTGTTTGTCAACAGGGAGCAAATGCTGGACAAGCTTATCAAAACGTCTTACACAGGCAAACCTCAAACCTTCGAGATCGGGAGCAACAGCGATCTGGTTCTTGAAAACACTATAACAGACAATCTGGTTTACACCATCGAGCGCTTTGCCCGGGAAGGCCGCGGCAAGCTTACATTTCCGACCAAGTTCGATATGGTGGAGCCTTTACTTGATCTGGATCACAGGGGCAAGACAATATTCAGGATGAGTGTCAATCCAAAAAAGATAGTTCAGCGGATCGAGCTTGGGACATCTCCACTGGAAACAAGGATCAGAGCTCTTAACGATGTGGCCGAAGCAGGGTATCCCGTAGGATTGCTCATTGCGCCCGTCATACTTGTTCCTGACTGGAAGGAGCAATATGGAGAGCTGATAGAACAGCTGGCTGATGAATTGAGCGAAAAGGTCAAAAAAGAGGGCTTTATCGAGATCATCCTTATGACATACAGCTTCGTGCACAATGCCATCAACACCGAAGCCTTTCCCAATGCGGTGAAGCTGCTTGACAGGGAGAACATGACAGGCCGGGGACGCGGCAAATACAGCTACAAAAACGATGCCAGGACAGAAGCAGAGATTTTCTTAAAGGAAAAGCTGGCAAAACACCTGGGGACCATGCCGATCTGGTATATATCGTAGCTGAAAGTAACACGCTAACCAAATCAAATAACACTTTTATGAAATTTATGGTAATATATCTTCTAGGGCAAGAGCCCAACTTTTTTATACAGCGGAGGACTATATGATAAAAAGATGTATTGCCATAATCAGTATTTTTATTTTAATCGTTCTTTGCCTGAGCCAAACTGCCTTTGCAGCCGATACGAACGGCATTTTGCAGACCACTGATAAAGACGGAATCCGAATGACAATAGAAGTTAAGCAGGTTCCGTTCAATTTCTTCAGAAGATCCGATATGACGGTATCCTTTCAAAACCTGAGCGGATACACTCTTGAAGATATAGAAATAGATCGTGAAATACCCGAAGGGCTTGTTGTTTCAGAAAAGAAAGGCCTTAACAAATATAAAATCGATGAACTTGAACCTGACGAGGTAGTGACTTTTACATATAAGGTGAGGGCAAAATTGCCCGTACTTTTTGCTGTCATTGGATTTACAGTAATTGGGATGATTCTTTTGGCGACAGCCGCAGTTATACTGCTGGCTGCAAAAAAGAAAAGAAAGTCGGTACAGGCAACAGCGCTGGTGCTCGTTATAACCTTCCTGCTGTCGAATTTGTCTGTCGTTTCCAATGCAGGGACTCTTGTTTCCAGAACCGTATCAATTGATAATAATACTGTCGATGTGCTTGAATATATAAAGTCTGAAACGAAGACCAGACTGAAGCAGGAGATCCAAAGCGACAATAAAAATTATGAATTTGAATTTTCTCTTGAATATACTGCGCCCTTTCCGATTTCTCTTGTGCTGACCCAAAACGAAGCAGGTTTCACTCTGAACTGGACACAGCTTGATGATGTAAAATCATATTCGGTTCTTCAGCGTATCAATGAATCAGATTATTATACAATGGTGACCCTGGAGCCGAAGGAAACTTCGTATCAGCTTACCTCATATCCATCGGAAACTCCGCAATTTCTTTGTGTTTCGGCTTTATTGAAAGACGGTACTGTCATTATTTCCAACGAGGTTTTATTTATTGAGTCAGAAAGCAGATATTTTATAGACAGCGATTCAGATATAATCCCCGATATATATGAGCTGGAGTTCGGAACTTCACCCACAAGGGAAGATACTGACGGTGACGGTCTCAGCGATTATTTTGAACTGATAAGTTCAATGACGAATCCCTTGCTTCGGGACACTGATGCCAACGGTGTACCGGACTCCGATGAAGACCCTGATAATGATGCCCTGACAAATCTCGATGAGTTTCTTAGTAATACCCAGCCCCATAATCCTGATACTGACGGAGACGGTCTTACCGACGGCTTCGAGCTTCTGGAGTTCTTATCGGATCCGCTGCTTAAGGATACCGATGGTGATGGCCTGAATGATTATTTGGAGCACTTTTTTTCCACCAGTCCTGTCAATAAGGACAGCGATGGGGATGGAATTTTGGATTCAGAAGAAGTATTCTCCCATGAGATCACAAGTGAGCAGACCAAGGCTACATTGAAGCTTACAGCACAGGCGTCCTCGTTTGCAGACGTTTCCATTATTGAGCAGACAGACGAAACCATACTGAAGGATCTGTCATATCTGGCTTCAGAAATAGTGACGATTGATTGCCAATCTCCGTTTGAATCAGCAACAATAACCATTCCGGTCAATATGGCTGCTGTGGAATCAGGCAATTTGAATGATGTAGCCATGTTCTATTACAATCCGGAACTCAACTGCTTTGAAATATTGGAGAATCAGGTCGTAAATACGGAAGCGGGCACCATCTCAGCTGACACGACCCATTTCTCGACCTTTGTCCTGCTTTATGTCCCCAACTGGCACACCCAGTTCGAAAACAATCTTTCACCGCAGAGAACACAGTGGGCTGATGTTTCCTTTGTTATTGACGAATCCAACAGCATGGAGGATTACAGCAAAGGCACTCCTAATGATCCCAACAGATACCGTGTCACTGCGGCGAAGGAATTGATCGATGCTCTTTTGGAGGGGGACAGGGCGGCAGTTATTGGATTCAGTGATACTGCAAGAAGAAAAATAAACCTTACCGGAGATTTGGTCGCAGCCAAGGAAGCTGTTGACACAATTGTGGGCAACGCAGGGGGGACTGCTCTGTATACAGGCCTGACAGAGTCACTAGATGAGCTGATCGCAAATATTGAAGAAGGAAGGGTTCCTTTCATCGTAGCCCTGACTGACGGAGAAGACAGCAGTTCCAACGAAGCGGCATACAATGAAATCATCTCAAAAGCGAAAATAAACAGAATACCTATATTTACGATCGGTTTGGGGAGCAGTGTAAACACAGCCCTTCTGGTGAGGCTGGCGCAGGAAACCGGCGGCGATTACTTCCGTATTTCGGCTGCGGAGGATCTTCCAAATGCCTTTAAAAGAATAGTCAATAACGCGGTTTATGGTGAGGACACCGATGGCGACGGCCTGGCTGACGCTGTTGAGAAGCATGGTATCAGAGACGGTTTAGGTAAAATATATTTCACTGATCCTTATAATGCAGATACCGATGGTGACGGGCTGCCCGATGGATATGAGGTCGGCGATATCTATTCTTACGATGAAACAGGCGAAAGCTTCTACATAATACTTAGCGACCCGTTGAAAGAGGATACTGACAATGACGGCTTTGACGACTATGACGAGCTTATGTTCGGAACAAAGACGTGGTGCGCCGACACTGACGGGGATGGACTGAATGATGGCTTTGAACATTCTGTCGGGTATGATCCGCTCAGGGCGAATGCCGATGGGGATGCCTATAATGATTATATGGAATACTACAATGAGAATACATTCGGCGATCAGCTGCTGATGACAGTAAGCGCAGTGACCGCACCAGGCACATCTGCCCTGTATTCTGTTATTTCGTTTCTGGACAAAAGAGATCCCTTCGATTATGACCATACTTTGATCGAAAAATACAGTATCATGCTCTCAGCCGTCATAATCGGCGATTTTGGCGATGTACTTGCCAACTGCGGCATAATGAGGCGTGAAGATGTCTGGAGCCTGTATTATATTGTTGGAAATCTGGCAGGAAACTTTATTCCTGTTATTGGAACACTATCAGACATCCGGGATTTGATCGCCAATATCATTCTGGGAGACGCGTGGGGGATTGCCGCCAACACTATCGGCGTGATACCTCTTGCCGGCGATGCGCTGCAAGCGGCTTCGGAGGCATTGAAGCAGTTTGCCAAAGTTGCTGATGACAGCAGAAAGCTTACCAAGCTCATTGACTTTGCCGCAGAGACGTTCCCTGTCATAATCTCACCCATTGTCAAAGCCGGAGAAGGGATAAAATGGGCGCAGAAGGTGATCGCGGAACAGGCGATCGAGCTATGCAAGGCAGCAAAGAAAAAACTCGTAAAGACCATAAAAGCACTTGCCGATGCGTTTGGTCCGGCTGTCAAAGTCTTCACAGCCGATGATCTCGCAGATGGCATTATCAAAATCAGTGATGAGATATGGGATGATGTGCCGGTTAATCGCGGAAAGAAAATAGCTGCCCTCAGTAAAACAGATGTGACTGCCGTCAGGAGCATAGACCTTAATACATCGACCTATATGAATGCCGATAAACTGACACGTACACTTAAAAAGAGTCTGGAAGACGCGATAGAATCGGGTAAAAAGTCCCTCGATATCGTTATTCCAAAAGGCATAATTTCCGAAGCTCAGTATAACGCCATCAGTGAGTTCAAGAAATATGCCAAAGCTTTGGATTCACAGATTTCGGTCAGCTTCAAGATAGCATCGCTTAGCGATGAAGTAGTCACCGCATTTCAGAAGAACATATCCAAAATAAATAAATATCTGAAAGCGGCAAATGTGGACATGGATCCAAAAGAGTTCCTGGAACTGGTTTCAAAAAAGGCCGATGATTTGACCGATGCTCAGATTGATGTGATTAAAGCTGTTAATGAAGCAAGAGAGAAGATAACCGGGGAAACAGTACTGGTAAAGATACTTTCTAAGAATGATTATGAGAAATATTATGCCAATGGGTTCGATAAATTAGGCGGATTTGTCGCCAGGGCAGATGATGTTTCGGACTTGAAGACATTACAGGATGTTTATGACGGTCTTAGCCTGAATTACAAGGGTACATCATTTTCACTTAAGGATGACTGCTATTATGTTATAGAATTCACCATGCCGGATTCCAGCATCCAAATGCTTGACATTCCCTATTCGCCGAAGCTGGGCGGCACTTATAATGACGCATTCCCGTTTACAGGCACAGGCTTCACAGCAGGAGGCTATCCTGAGTATGCATTTAAGAAGGGCACCAGAGTGGAATTTGATAAAGCGACTGTTTTCCGTATAAGCAGTGACGGCCTGGAAAAAACAGCGGTCAAAGGCCTCGACAGCACCACCTGGGAGTGGTTTGGACCGGCTTCCGATATCGCGTCATCCATCGGAAGACTGTATGAGATTTATAAAGACGAACAGCAGAACAAGCCGTAAGGGAGACAGTAAACATGGACATGGGTACTTATGCCGTTTATAAGGGACAAATATTCAAATGCGTGAAAAACGGCGATAAAGTCAGAATAAATATTGCAGGCAAGCTTAAAGCATTATTGCTGTTCGGAAAGCCCGTGCAGAAGTGGCAGCGGACGTATAGCGTTGAAATCCCTGTTACGAAGCTTACAGAGCTTTTCCGCATAGAAAAGGAGTATTTATTCAAAGGAGAATATTATCCTTTGTTTAATGAGACCGAGTCTTCATATCGGGTCATCTTTCCCCAGGAGATACTGGATCAGGAGGGGTTTGAGTCCTGCCTTGGCCCAAGGGACATCATTGTGGTGGAGATGCCGAAAACAGGAAAAGAAACAATAAGGGAAACAAAAATAGTATTATATCCGTAAAACTTACTTGCCGGAGCGTGAGCCAGCTATGAGAATCAGGCCGGACACAAAATATATTTGGCGCATAATCGGGATTTTGCTGGTGCTGTTCAGCTTGCTGGCAAAGCCCCTATATAAGCTGTGGCCTTTAATGGACAGCAAAGAAGAAGAGAAAGGTTACATACAGCAAAACAACATTGCCGAAATCGGTGAAGAAAAAAGCGATGTGACGGAAGAGCCTGTAAAGGAAGAGAATAAAAAGACATACCAGGATCTGAGCAGCAGCCTTACTCGTTCGGTAATCATGTTTTATGGGTATCCGCAAATGCTTGTAAAAGGTGAGTGGAAGGACCTGCCCGCCCCTTTGATTATAGAGGATGGGATCTTATATGTTCCTGTTCAGAATGTTTTCGAGTATCTGGGAGCAAGCATATCCAAAATAAATGACATGCTTTATATCAGCAATAATGGTGTTGTTTCTGTTCTTATGGAGCAATACAACATTGCCCTTATCAACACCAACTCCCTGATAATGGAGGCTGCTCCCATTGCAGACGGGGAAGTATTCTATATCCCCGCAGATTCAGCAGGTAAAATACTCAACACCTCAAGCTATCATAGCGTAACACAGCAGATGCTCGTTTTGGGAGGACAAGCCTCCGGGCTTACGGAAGATGACTGCATAATGATCAAAGAAAAGTGGAGCCTGCCTGTCAACAGCATTCCTGAAATCGCCGCAATAAGGAAACTTACCCAGAATACAGGTTATGATTATGAAACCTTATGTGCTGCGGCACAGGAAAAGAAGCTGTATGTCAGTGACGAAAAAGGCAGCATATGGTCATGGAAACTGAATGAAACCGGTGGACTAATAACAAAAGAAATCATCACAGCCCATGTGTTTGAAAAGAACAGCGTTTTTATTGCAGGAGCAGGCGGCAATGAGGATCGTCTGTACCTGAATAAAAACGGAAAATTGACTGATGTTTCGGATTTGCCCTCCATTATTTGGGCTAATGAAGTCCAGAATGCCATCGGAACATATTTTGCTATAAAAACAGGCATTGAGATCGAGGGACGAAGGGATTTTAGCCAAATGCTTGAGGCATGCAGAAAAGCTGTGGATGGCGACCTTAAAAACACATATTACCTTGATTATTCAATACCTTCATCGGAAGAGATCGAAATAATTTCCAAGCCACAGTCAGATGAACACAGCAGGGAACAATGGTCAAAGCTGTGCGCTTCGGCAAGACCGGGCGATTTTATGCTGTTCCGCTGCCCCGATGCCGGAACAGAGTATGGATATTTCAATCATTCAGCATTGATCCTGGATATCGACTATGATTCGGAAACCATTCGTCTGCTTCAGGCAAGAGGAGCTGAGTACGGCGTAGGTGCCGATGAAAAAATGGACTGTTTGTCCTATGAAAGCTTATATAATGACAGCTATTGGGAGGCGACCCAAATGGCTGTTTTGTGTTCCGGGAAAGGGCTTTCTGAGGAGCAAAAAAGGATGGCGGCCAATAAGGCTTATGGAAAATTCAATGGCTATCAGTTCGGTTATGGAAGCTGGCAGGGCCTTAAGGAGACAAATTGCGCAGAGCTGATACAGGATGCCTATCTGGAGTATGGGGTCCGATTGGTATCAGGAGATGCTTCCTCCCGGCTTAAAGACTTGCTGGAAGGCAATGCCCGTAATTTAGTCATAATACCTGATGACTTGCTTCTTTCGGAGAATGTGGCATTAAAGGCTGTATGGCAAAAGTATAGCCCGGGAAATTGACCGGCAGGGGGGATAAAAATGGGTGAAAAACCGCTGATCGAGATAAGGGATATCATAAAAAATTACAAAGACGGCGAAGCAACGGTTGAAGTCCTGAAGGGCAGCTCTTTTACGGTCAATAAAGGTGAGATCATCGCAGTTTTGGGACCCAGTGGCTCGGGCAAAACGACCTTGCTTAATATCCTGGGTGGTATTGACTGCCCTGATGAGGGTGAAGTTATTTTCGACGGGAATTTGCTTTCATGGGATTACAAAAGCCTTGTGGAATACAGGAAAAATAACGTTGGGTTCGTGTTTCAGCAGTACGCGCTGGTTTCTGACTTATCTGTCTACCAAAATGTTGAGATAGTCAGAAGGCTGGTATCAAGCCCGATAACGACCGAATCCATGCTGGAGAGCGTGGGAATGCTCCATAAAAGGAAAAGTATGCCCTGGCAGCTCAGCGGAGGCGAACAGCAAAGGGTAGCCTTAGCCCGCGCACTGATAAAAAAACCGGCACTGCTTCTGTGCGACGAGCCGACGGGGGCTCTGGATGCATCATCTGGAGCTAAGATAATGAGCCTTATATCGGATCTTGCCAGGAAGATAAAACAGACAGCCATAATAGTTACGCACGACATTGCCGTCTGCAGGATCGCAGACCGCATTTTCAGGCTCGAAGACGGGATTTTGACAGAGCAGGCTAAATAGAATCTTTCCAGGCAGGGAAAAGGTACATCATGCTATACTACTCATTTAAGAGAGCAATTGCATTATTCACGCACAAGCGGATTTATACGGCTGTACTCATATGCGCATGCGCTGTATGGTGTATTGTCTTTACCGCTCTGTCTCTTGGATACAGGGAGGCATATGATGCCTTTGAGGTCTTTTGCGATAGAAGCGGGACCGGAGATCTGATCTGTACATTGAAAGATGACAATACCGATCTGATCGACAATATAAAAGCTCTGGAGGGCATAAGCGTTGCAGAATGCATCTATAAAACCGATGCAAATATCAGGACAGAAAAAGGGGATGTCGTCTCAGCGCGGTTTTGGGGCTGTGACGAAAAGGAACTGTACAAAACTGTTACGGTAAATAAAGTTGCGGCACCTGCAGGAACGCTGTGTTCCGGGGTCAGTTTCCATTACGAAGCCCGATACAATTCGTTTCTGGGTACATACATCAGTATAAAGGATACCGACAAAACTGTTTTTATCAGTCGTGTTTCTGCCATGCCGGCTTTTATGAGCGTTTATATAAATGACATCGTGCGCTGCTCTGATCAAAGTTTCTGCGACTTTATTACTGATACTAAGTCTTTTAAAGCCCTGTTCGGGGAACAGAAATATCTGACTCAGCTGGTGGTAAAGCTCGAACCCGGCGCGGATCCCGATACTTTTATATCATATTCAGAGAAACTTTTTGGCGACGATATCGTAAAAATAACAAAGGCAGATCAAATGCCTGTTTATGCCAACGCAGCCGAATTGCTGTATCTTACAAAGAAGCTGTCCCGTTACTTCTTCTGGATCTTTCTGCTCATATTAATGCTGGTCATTATCCTTTCGGGCAGAAGCGTTGCCAGGGAGGATTACAAAAATGAAAATATTCTTGCTTCAATGGGGTTTTCTTATCATTATGTCTGGCTGGGACAGGCATCGTATCATTTGCTGTGCGTATTTTCAGGAGCTGCTCTGGGTATCGTTCCGGCGGCTTTGCTGAAAAACCTCATTACAAACGAGGTACTGAGTAATATCGGAATACCGGATCGGGTGCCGTCATTAATTTTTGCAGGGTATATTCAGGCGTGTATATACCTCAGCCTTTTTGTCCTTATTTCGTCTGCGATTGTCCGGAATCGCTTCACTGATCCCGGCCGGGGCATAAAAAGAAGGAATCTGGTCTTTTCGGGTTCAATAGCCTGCATATCAGTTTCAACAGCATTGGTGCTGGTTTCATTTTGCTATAATGATTCTGTAAACTCAATAATCAGTGACCTGTTCGACAGAAGATATACATACGATATCCAGGTCTATTATGACAGCTTCAGAACCAATAAGGAGATAACCGACTCCCTTTCAGGCATGAAGATAATCAGGGCAGAGCCTATGGCAAGGTATCCTGTTGTACTAAAAAAAGGGGACAAAAAGAAAAACTGCATGGTATGCGCGATTCCGTCGGACAGTTCTCTGGTGCATATTTACGACGTGGCTGGTAAACGCCTTTTTCCTCAGGAAAACCAGGTGATTTTAAGCTCAAACACGGCACGGTACCTTGATGCCACTCCCGGAGACATTATAGAGTATGAGATCCTGTATGAAGACTATAAAATGAACGGAAGCTGCATGGTTAAAGCGATATCGGCCCAATATTCAGATTTTACAGATTTCATTGCTCTTGAGACAATAGCTACATACCTGCAATCCTCCGGAGCATCCAACGCGGTAAACATAACGACAGAGGATATAGCTGAAACACGCAGGGGTTTGGGGCTTTTTGATAATGTAAGTTACATATATGATAAAGCTCAGCAGAAGGCAGCCTTTGAACAGGAATTCAAAGGAGTGGAGACCTTGTCGGTTTTGATAAGGCTTGCAGGCCTGTTGGTTTCCTTGCTTATCGTTATTGTCATAAGTCAAAATTATTACAGATCAAAACAGGAAGACTTACTTATACTTTCTGCCATGGGCTTTTCAGAAAGGCAGCTTACAAATACGGCGTTCGGTCATCTTCTGGGGAAATATTGCACAGGCCTTGCTATGGGGCTTGTATTCGGTATCATCGCATCGGATATATTACTGAATGAGTTGTCGTCGTCAACAATCGAATACCCTTCGGGCTTTAGTGTATCATCTATGGTAAGGGCAGCGATTTTATGCCTGCTGCCGGTTATTGAGGGTTATCACCGGCTGAGACTTTATATAAAACGCATGGACATCGCCGGCCTTTTAAAGCAGGAAGAGTGATTTTTACCAATTTACTTTACTTTTGATATTTGATAATATCTAAAAGTTAATTAGAAATATAATAGATTTCATAAATAGAAAGGTCCATATAAAATGAGGAAAACAAAAATAATCTGCACTCTCGGTCCTGCTGTCGAGGATGAGAGAATATTAAGAAAAATCATAGAGGAAGGCATGGATGTTGCCAGACTCAACTTTTCCCACGGAAGTCATGAGGAACATATGAAACGTGTTGAGGCTCTGAAAAAAGTCCGTAAAGAGGCTGGAAAGCCGGTCGCTCTGCTTTTGGATACTAAAGGCCCCGAAATCAGGCTTGGCTGCTTTGAAGAGGGAAGCGCATCACTTAATGCCGGTGACAGGTTTATACTGACTACCGAAGATGTTCAGGGCACAAAAGAAAGGGTATCAGTTTCATACAAAAATTTGCCCCGGTGTGTTAAAAAGGGGACAAGGATCCTTATTGACGACGGACTTGTGGAGCTGGTGGTCGCAGATGTGACCGACACCGATATTATTTGCGATGTCATGAACAGCGGTGTCATCAAGGACAAAAAAAGCCTCAATGTTCCTGGAATAAGGCTGGATATGCCGTACCTTACCGAAAAGGATATACAGGATATCAAGTTCGCTATAAAACATGATTTTGACTATATAGCGGCCTCCTTTACAAGAAGCGCTTCAGATATCATAGAAATCAAAAAGGTTCTCGAGGAAAACGGAGGTCAGGACATACAAATCATAGCCAAAATAGAAAATGGGGAAGGCGTTGAAAATGCAGATGAGATCCTGATGGCCAGCGACGGAATAATGGTTGCTCGCGGTGATATGGGAGTGGAGATAGACTTCAATGAGCTGCCCAGGATACAGAAGCTGCTCATTAAGAAAGCAATGCTTCACGGTAAAAAATCCATCACCGCAACACAGATGCTGGACTCCATGATATCAAAACCCAGACCTACCAGAGCAGAGATCAATGACGTAGCCAATGCCATTTATGACGGAACGAGCGCCATTATGCTGTCCGGGGAGACATCAATAGGAAAGTATCCCGTGGAAAGCGTAAGGACAATGGCAAAGATAGCCGAAAGCACTGAGGCAGCCATTCATTACAAAAAGAGATTTCACCAGATTGAACTTACAGATACAACATGCAATGTAACCAATGCCATCAGCCATGCCACCTGTACAACGGCTCACGATCTGGATGCAGCGGCAATAATCACCCTCACGGTATCGGGGACCACAGCGCGCATGATTTCCAAATTCAGGCCCGCATGTCCGATAATAGGCTGCACCACAAACGAGAAGGTCTGCCGGCAGTTATCCATGTCCTGGGGAGTAGTTCCTGTTTTGTTCGAAGAGAAAAAGAACAGTGATGAGCTTTTTGAGCATGCCGTAGAAAAGGCTGTGGAGACCGGACTGGTAAAGAGCGGGGATCTGGTGGTGCTGACGGCAGGGTTGCCTCTGGGCATTCCTGGCATGACAAATATCCTGAAGGTCCATATTGTGGGAAATATACTTCTGAAAGGGATCGGGATCACCCAAAAATCTGCGGTGGGAACTCTCTGCGTATGCAAGAATGAAGAAGAAGCCCTGACGAACTTCAACGGCGGAGAGATACTTGTCATACCCGAAACCACCAATAAGCTCATGAGCATACTGAAAAGGGCCAGGGGCATCATCACCGAGAAAGGTGATATCACATCCCATGCCGCGATCGTGGGTCTAAGCCTTGATATACCGGTCATTTGCGGAGCCGAGCACGCTACCCAGCTTCTAAGGAGCGGGATAACCGTAACAATGGATGCCAATACCGGTACGGTATATTCAGGGGTCAAATAACAGTAGTGGACACTATGGATCAAAATCTATTTCCAGTTCGGTGACGGTATCAGTGTAACCTCCGGTTTCATCAGCCCATCCTGTGGTTTTTCCGCCTATAAGGTACAGCTTTCCATTTACATATGCCGAAGCCATGCACCACATGGGCTGTTTCAGTTTTCCTGCCTTTGTCCACGTGTCCGTCGCAGGATCATAAGTTTCAATTGCGTCGGATAACGTGGTGCCGTCAGTCCAGCCGCCAAGAGTGATCAGTTTGTCATCCATGACCTGAATGGTGGGATCTGCCCGGTCGGTAGGCATTTTTGCCTTTTTGACGGGCTTTCCAAAACCAGGACATAGACCGTATCGTCAAGGGTAGCTGTTACAAACCCATATTGACAACACAACTCCATAGTACTAGGATAAAATAATGTGATAAAGCTTTTATTATTTCCTTAAGATTTTACTCTTGATCGAAGTATAAAACGGAGATGAAAATTGATGCAGCTTTTATTGATGGTATTGAACAAGGTCGAGAAGCTTGACGATCTGCTCGAGGCTCTTATGGCCAAAGGCATATGCGGGGCGACAATTCTTTCCAGCACCGGTATGGTCAGAGAATTGGGCAAGCGTATCGAGGATTATCCTATCTTTGGAACTTTGCGTTACCTGATCGATTTTGAGAGAAAAGAAAGCAAAACTATCTTCATGGTACTTAAGGACGAACAGGTCGATACTGTGAGAAAAATTGCCCGGGAGGTAGTGGGCGATCTGTCTCAGCCTGATACGGCGATTCTCTTCACACTTCCGATTCTTTCTGCTGAGGGGGTCGGATTCTGATCATGACAGTGAATACTTTGTTCTATCTGGCTCTGATACTTTTTTCAGGGCTTATATTCGGCCGTGCGGTAAAACTGATCAAGCTCCCCAATGTAACAGGATATTTGATAGCAGGGCTTCTGATAGGTCCCTACATATTGAACCTGATTCCCAGGGATATCGTTACAGAATTCGAACTCATATCTGAGATGGCTCTTGCGTTCATAGCCTTTTCGATCGGATCTGAATTCAAGATGTCTTATCTGAAAAAGGTAGGTATCGCACCAGTTGTGATCGCAGCCTTTGAAGGTCTTTCTGCTACTTTTCTGGTAACGGTAGTTCTTGTTCTGTTTGGCTTCGGTATAGAAATATCATTGCTTTTGGGCGCTATAGCTTCAGCAACTGCGCCTGCGGCAACGATAATGGTCGTAAAGCAGTATAAAGCCAGAGGACCGCTTACCGAGACTCTCTTAAGCGTCGTTGCGCTGGATGATGCCGTTGCTCTGATAGCATTTGGATTCTCTATGGCAGTTGTGAACACCTTATTGCATCCTGGACAGAACTCTGTGGTCATGTCGGTGGCGCTGCCATTCATAGAAATAATCGGATCAGTGCTTCTGGGTTTTGTACTTGGTTTTCTTTTCAAAGTACCGCTTCGTTTCTTCAGGAAGGATTCCAACAGGACCATAATCACCGTAGGGTTTGTTTTCCTGGGTTCAGCGCTTGCAACCATGCTGGGGCTTTCACCATTGCTACTGTGCATGTGTATGGGTGCGATGCTTGCGAATGTGAGCGATTCGGCGCTGTCCATCTTCAAGCTTGTGGATAATATAACTCCGCCCATATTCCTTATGTTTTTTGTAGTCTCAGGAGCTGAGCTGAATATAACCGTATTGCCTGAAATAGGTCTTATAGGTGTGATCTACGTTGTGGTCAGAGTTATCGGAAAGGTTTCTGGCGCATCATTTGGAGCAGCCTTGATGAAAGCTCCGGAAACAGTCAGAAAGCATCTGGGATTGACACTTATACCGCAAGCCGGTGTAGCTATCGGACTTTCATTGATAGCAGCCCAGACGCTTCCTGAGTATGGTTCGACCATAAGAGCCGTGATCCTGTGCGCAACCCTGATATATGAGCTTGTAGGTCCCGGAATCACAAAAATAGGTCTGGAGAAAGCCGGAGAAATAAGCGCTTATTGATTATAAACAAAGAATAAAGCAAAAACAGACGGTACAGCTTTTTAAGCCTGACCGTCTGTTTTGATTTGATACATCTGTCATACTAATGCTCTGCTGCCTCGGCCTCGGCTTTTGAGCGGTGTACTGTTCCATGGGGATGCTGAGGTGGAGCATAAATGGAGTACAGCTTGATGGGTATATTGCCGGTGTTTATCAGGTTATGCCACTTGCCTGCGGGAATGATGAAAGCAGATCCTTCCCCGACATAGGCCTGAAAATCCGGATTATCTTTTCTGTCACCCATCAGAACAAGGCCCTGGCCTTGCTCGATGCGTATAAACTGGTCCAGATCGGGGTGTATCTCCAAACCTATATCTTCACCGACATTTATGCTCATCAATGTTACCTGCAGATGCTTTCCTGTCCATAAGGCCGTCCTGAAATTGTCGTTCTGTTTTGCTGCCTGCTCGATATTTACTGCAAAAGGAGCAGGCCCGTAATCAGCATTACCCATCGGATCCCCATAATGATTTGGCATTGGATTATATGACGGCGAAGCATTGACTCCATAGGGGTAATTATTTATATACATGGACCCATATGGGTTATTGGGATTATACATCTGCTGCATGTCATAGTATGTGTTGTTTGGGATAAATCTCTGCCGTCCGTCGTAATACGGGATAAATGACGAATTATAGTAATTGTTCAATTTAGTCCATTCCCTTCCGTATGCTTATCCACTTTTATCATATGATTATAAATATACCGGTGTTCTTAATGTGCATAAGGGTGTATTATTAATATTGATAATTGGTTTTTTGTGTAAATACAGACTGCTTTATCAATCAATGAAGGGAGGATATTTTCGGTTGGTATAGCCATGTGTCATTTTGATCTTACGGCGCAGGAGCTCGGACTGAAGGGAAAATGGTCTGATGAAGATCCCGGAATGGCTACGGACGACAATACCCAATACATAATTACTTACATTTTCTCCTGAGCTGTCTGAGAGAGGCTCCTTCGAACACTCTTTCACAGCCTGGAGAGTCGATTTACTCCCTTGCATTTTTCTGCAGCAAAGATTTAGAATTATAAGAAAGACCATAATAATTAAATGCAGATCAAGATCAGTCCGCTTGGTTTCAGGCTTCATAGATGAAAGCGATTTTTGCTGTTCAAAAAAATTTTACAAAACAATTCGATTGTATATTATACTAATAAATGCTAAACTATTATTAAGTTTAACATTAAACGACAAGGAGTATCATGTATGGCAACAATAAAAGACATAGCCAGGGTTACTGGAGTAAGTGCCACGACTGTTTCAAATGTTATCCATGGCAAATCCGGGCGTGTATCAGCCGAAACGATAGAAAAAATAAATAAAGCGATAATCGAGCTGGGATATGTGCCAAATATGTCGGCGCGCTCCCTGGTATCGAATTCATCAAAAGTTATCGGCATGATCAACCATATCGTTCCGCACAACCAGTCAAATATCATGGAAGATCCTTTCCAGTCGTCTTTTATTGGAGCTATTGAGCGCGTGCTGCGCGAAAACGGGTATTACCTTATGCTAAGGACGGTAGAGACATCCGAAGAGCTATTGAAGTTCCTAAGGAACTGGAATGTGGATGGCATGTTCTTTACCGGCATATTCAAAGACGAATTTTTTGATTTGCTTTCAACACTTACCATTCCCATCGTTCTGATAGACAGCTATGTACAGCATCCCAATTTCTGCAACGTTGGTCTGGAAGACTTTGAGGGAAGCTATACCGCTACCAAATATCTGATTTCAAAAGGCCACAGGCGTATAGCGTTCGCTTCTCCCAACATCAGGGATGGCGGCGTTTTGCAGGAACGTTTTTATGGATATAAAGCCGCATTGACCGAAAACTCGATTCCTTTTGACAAAAGACTCGTGTTTGAAAATGAAATGGACATAGAATCATGCCTGAGCCTCAGCAAAGAAATATGCAAAATTCCTGATATCACCGGAATCGTCGTGACCGCTGACGTCATGGCCGCCGGCATAATGGCAGGCCTGCGCAGGTGCGGGAAAAAGGTCCCTGATGACATATCTGTGGTGGGCTTTGACGATATAAGCCTTTGCCAGATGGTCACACCTACGCTGACCACAATACACCAGGATATCCCCCTGCGCGGAAAAATCGCCGTTGATATGATGCTCGAGATGCTTGAAGGCAAAAAACCTGAGAAAAGAGAGGTAATCCTGCCCACATATCTCGTTGAAAGGGAAAGCGTGAGGGCTATTTAGCCAACAGGCGTGATTTTCGCCGATTCTCCGGTTTCCTCGATAAGATACAATCTTCCTCTGTGCCAGATCTTAAACCTCAGACTGCGCCATGATTTTGGCAGCCGGGGTTTTATTTTTATCTTTCCGTCTTCGAAGTCGAGCCCTCCAAAGCCTCTGACTGCTGTCATATAGGCACCGCCCTGGGCGGCCGGATGCGTTCCGCCGATGTAGACCAGACCGGCCCATTGCTTTCCGCCCCCGATGAGATCGACTGTTGCCGATTTCAGGAAGAATGGGTATGCCAGATCGGGATAGCCACAGCGGCATGCCAGCAATGCATACATGCAGGCACTCAGGGAAGAGCCGTGCTCTGTCCGGGGCTCATAATAATTCCAGTTGGCAAGCATCGTTTCAACCGGGAAATCCTTGGGGAACATGGCAAGCCACGTGACCACGTCGGCCTGTTTTATTACCCTGGTATTGCTGGCAACACCATAAGCCCCTCCCCAGTATTCCTTTTCATGCAAAAGTCTTCCCTTAAGAATGCTCGGTGTTGCATCCTCCAGATCATAATAGCCGTCAAACTGCTGTATGACGCCATCCTTTCCCGGCCGCGGTATGAAGATATGCGCCGACGCATCGCTGAATTTCTCTCTGAGCTGTTCTACCGGATATTCGCTTCTGATTTTTTGTGCAAGATCATCCTGGATCCGGTCAATAAGGTCGATGACCCGTATTGCAGTATCAAAGGTGTATTTTGCCATACGGTTCGTATATCCGTTATTGTTTACCCTCTCATGGTATTCATCGGGACCTACCACGTCATGTATTTCATAATAATCGGAATCCAGTTTTTTAAGAAGGAGGGAATAATAGAATCTGGCGCATTCTATGATGGTCTTCCACCCCTGCGCGCCGTTTTCCCACAGCAGCGACTCATCGCCTGTGATATCTATGTATTTCATGATCCCGTATACTATTGCCGAGGATATATGGACCTGCTTATCCTTGAAGTACGTTCTCATGGGGCGTCCGGTAAAGACATCGGTCACATTGTAATCCGAGCAGGCGTCATAGCCGCCTTCCTGGCTCTCCCAGGCATAGAAGGCACCGTCGTATCCGTAATGCTTCGCCTTGGCCATTGCTCCGCCAAGAGTGTCGATGCGGTATCTCAGCAGTGTCTTGGCCACTTCGGGCTCAGTGAAGATGAAAAAGTCCAGCATGAACATTTCGGTATCCCAGAATACCGCTCCCTTATAGGTTTGCCCCGAAAGGCCTCTTGCCGCTATGGACATGCTTCTGGCATGCCTGGGGGCTATGCTGTGGAGATGGTATAAAGAATAATTGAGAGCTTCCATAGCGGCGTCATCGCCCTCTATGATAACTTCTGAGACCGACCATTTTTCTTCCCATTTTTTGATGTGGGCGTTCCTGCAATGATCATAGCCTTTCATGCTGCAATCCTCAACGAGTCTGACTGCCTCGCTTTCGTCCCTGCAGCCTGTGTCGTCACGGCTGGTAAAAACAGAGATCCATTTAGTAAGGGTGTATTTTGTTCCCGGATCGGTTATGAAGGACACATGTCGGAGAACACGCTTATCATCGACAGAATAGTTAGTCTCATTGACGAAATCGCACTTGCAGGTTTCAACGACATAAACCTTGTCCTTATTTTCATGGGTGGTCCCCACTGCTATCAGATCGTTATTTTTTATGGAAAGAGACAAATAGTCGTAATGAGGGCCATGGATATCCCAGACATCGCCGTCTATGCCGGTAATAAGCTCTATATCGGCATGGAAATTGGCCGTTATGCTGTATTTCATCACTATCAGGTGAGGTTCGTCCAGACTGACGAAACGTTCCGATTCGATCTCGACCTGTCCCCGTTTGGTTTTCCAGACTGTATTTCTGGAGAACAAAGCCTTTCTGTAATCCAGGGAACACCTGTGGAAATATGGCTGTATCTTTAGAATGGAGAATTCCTCTTCGTCTATCCTGAGTGTAGTGAATAGACCATTTGGGGCATTGAGCGGCTCTCTCCACCCCTGACCTACACGGTCATAGATCCCGGCAAGGTTTACGGCCACCAGATTCTCCTTCGTGAACTCTTCCAGAGTTCCCCTGACGCCCATGTAGCCGTTTCCCGTAAGGAATTTGTTTCCGTTTGATGCGATGTTGCGGGAATCAAAACCGACTTCTTCAATCTTCCAGCTGATCATGTTTATCCTCTCCTGTCGGCAGGGACTTCGAATGTCTGAGCCTCTTTGCCCAGCATTATGGTTTTCCCGTAAACTTTGACGGGGATGACATCATTGCCTGTATTTGTGAAAGTCACAGTATCCTTGCTTACATCTACAAGAATAACATTGTTTTTATATGTGATCCGGAATGAATAGCCATCCCATTCGGCCGGAACAGACGGAGCGAAGCTCAGCGGCTCCACATCCGACCTCATACCTCCGAAACCATAGACGATATTCATCCAGGCGGCTGCAATGGAAGTGGTGTGCAGGCCTTCGTGAGTGTTCCTGTTATAGTTGTCCAGATCCATTCTGGTAGCGAACCTGAAGAAATCGTAGGCTTCACTGTGCTTTTTGAGCTGGGAAGCAAGTATTGAGTGCACTGAAGGTGATAACGAGCTTTCATGGATGCATCTGGGTTCATAAAACTCATAATTCTTCAGAATTTCTTCCTCACTGAAACGGCTGTTGAACATGAGCATAAGCATCAGGACGTCGGGCTGCTTGATCATGTCATTACGGTAGATCCTGTCATAAGACCAGTGATGATATAGAGGGAACTCCTCGACAGGTATGGAATGGATATCCACATGGGGCAGCTTGAAATAGCCGTCATGCTGTTCATAGAGCTTGGTTTCCCCGTCATAAGGTATGAACATATGATCTGCCATGCTTTTCCATGCTTCGGTCTCTTTCGCTGAAATACCCATTTTGGATATAAGATCGTCGTATTCCCTCTCATCATGCTGTTTGAGCTGCTCCAGCGCGCTGAGTGTATAGTAAAACGTAAAACGTCCCATATAATTAGTGTAACAGTTATGATTGACCATCATCTGGAACTCATCGGGACCCATGACTCCGAAGAAACCGTATTTGGTACCGTTCTCGGTCCAGCTTCCTCTGGTGGCGAGCATTCTGCTCACTTCAACAAGTATGGGAAGACCGTAATCGAAAAGAAAACTCTTGTCATCCACAAGCCTGTCATAGAACCAGATGCCGTATACTACAGCTGTTGAGGCCTGAAGCTGCAGATTGGCATGCTGCCACAAGGTACAGCATTCCCTGCCGCTAATGGTTGCAATGGGATAGAAAGCGCCTTCGCAATCCAGTTCGGAAGCTCTCTGCCTGGCCTCGGGCAGTGTTACGTAACGGAAAAAGAGGAGGTTCTTTGCAGCTTCAATATTGTTGAATATATAGAATGGCAGGCAGTAAACCTCGGTATCCCAGAATGCGTTGCCGCTGTAAGCTTCTCCTGTCAGACCCTTGGCGCCGATATTGGTTCCTTTTTTAGCGCCGTGGTACGTCTGGAACATTTGGAATATGCAGAACCTTATTCCCTGCTGGTTGAGCTTGTCACCCCGGATGACGATATCGGAGTTGTTCCAGACTTTTTCCCACCATGCCTTGTTTTCTTCCTTAAGGGTGTGATAGTCAAGTGCTTCTAGTTCCTGCTCTGCCTGGATGCATTGTTTTTCAAAAAGATCAAGATCCTCCCTGGAAGAGCCGGTGCACACTATATTCGATACTATTTTGACCAGTTCCGATGTCCTGCCGGGACTAAGGTTCAGAATGAATTCCTTTGCCACGGCTTTGGGGTTTACTTCCACATCTTTCTTATTCTCAATGTCTCCGCTGAAAAAACAGCTTGAGAATACTTTCTTTTTGGTGCTTTCGATCTTGCCGGTGATGCTCAGATACGAATCTTTATGTACTTTGTTCTCACAATCCCAGAAATTTTTGCCAAACATTCTGTGGGGTTCTGAAAAATCCAGTCCTGAGATGATGCTGATTTTTCCGCTGAAGTTTACAGGAGTGACAGATATTTTCTGAGCCCCGATATGTACCTTGCCCATGGAAACGAACCGTTCGAAAACCACGTCCAGTATCTTGCCGCTTTTTGTAGTCCATGTGAAGGAACGTTTCAGAAGACCGTCCCTCATATTCAGTACACGTCTGAAGTTGCTGAAAACGCAATTGTTCAGATCCAGCATCTCATCGTCTGTTTTTATTCTTGTATAGAGCCAGTTGACTGAGTTGACCATGAATTCGGTACTGTTTACCATTCCTTTATATGCCGACGGCGTCTGTTCAAGGCGAGCATAGACACCGTTGAAATAATTGCCGATCAGGCTTTGTCCGGAGTATCCCTCATCAAAGAAACCACGTGTTCCCATATATTCATTGCCAAGAGAGAATATGGATTCCGCTACTTGTGAATAAGAAGGGTTGAAACCTTCCTCGATAATGTTCCAGGGGTCTGTAACAAAATATCTGTCTGCAATTTTAGCCATTTTCTTATCTCCTTTATTCAGAATACAGCCGACATAGGGTGGTTGGTTTCGAAAAACCAGTACTAATGGATCTATATCATAAAAGTTTAACGTAAAACTACTAAAATTATAACATCACTTTTCAAAAAAATCCAGCATATTTTTTAATATTCTTTGTTAATTAATAGATAAAGTGATCTTCCTTATTTTGCTCACGCTCATTAAATTCCTGACCTGTAATAATAACAGCTGTTTTAAAGCATACTAATCCATACTTAAGAATAAAAATACTTAAGATGGATGAGGGTGACATATGCCGAGAGACAGCAAGGATAAGGAAAACCCGCAGGAAACCGGTTCGGAGAAAAGCGGAAATAAAAGCAAAACGCTTTATATGTCGCTGGATGATAATTTAAATGAGATAAAAGAGATTTTTAGTGACCACGACGGTCTGATAGTAAGGAGCTTCCGCAATCAGGAGTACAGCAAAACAGAGTTTTGTCTGATATATATCGACGGGATGGCTGATAAGGAATCGGCTAACAGAAACATCATCCGTCCTATAATCAAAAGCAGCTTACCCATAAACTTCGAAGGCAACATGGATGTGATACTGGAACAGGTCGTTATATCCAATCATGCTGAAAAAATATGTGATTTTCATAAAATGACCGAGGGACTATTGCGCGGTGAAAGCATACTGTTGATGGAAAAGTGCGATGAAGCGCTTTCTATAAAAACCGAGGGCTGGAAATCAAGAGATATTACCGAACCGGAAAATGAAAAGGTTCAACGAGGTCCAAGAGAGGGTTTTGTGGAATCCATAAGCCTGAATCTGACCATGATTCGGAGAAAGCTTCCTACAACCAATCTGAAGATCAAAAATATGGTTATCGGTAAACAGACCAAAACAAAAATAGGCATTTGCTATCTTGATGACATAGTAAACAAGGAGATCCTCAATGAATTGACGGACAGACTAAGCAAGATAGATTTCGACGGTATCCTGGATTCAGGGTTTATCACCGAGCTGATAGAGGATTCACCGTATTCACCCTTCGATACGGTAGGAAGTACCGAAAGGCCTGATATCGCTGCTTTGATGATGCTTGACGGGCATATCGTAGTAATAGTGGATGGATCGCCGTCAGCGCTGACTGTACCTTTTTTGTTTGAGGAATACTTTAAAGCCAATGACGATTATTATATCAATTTTTATTACTCATCAATAAGCAGGATGCTAAGGTTCTTAAGCTTCATCATCACCATTCTTCTGCCGGCCGCCTATGTCGCTATCCTGACCTTCCATCAGGAGATGATCCCTTCCCCCCTGTTGTTCAGCATATCTGCGGCAAGGGAGGGAATACCTCTCCCTACGGTTATAGAAACCCTTGGATTGCTGGTTGTTTTTGAGATCATGAGGGAAGTAGGCATGAGAGTGCCGATACAGATCGGACAAGCTCTGAGTATTCTGGGAGCTCTGGTGTTGGGTACGGCAGCCCTTATTATGAGAAACATTTCGGAATTTGTCCGTACGGTTTCGTTACCGGAGACACCGGAATGCATATTCGCGTTTTTTGGTGTCATACTTGTAATATATACAGTAAGGGGCGGCGTTGAACTGCTTGGCCGATTTCTTGCGCTTTTTTTCCCGATATATATCGCATTGATAATTATAGTCACTCTGATGGCAATACCTCTTTATGACTTGAAAAATTTAAAACCTTTTTTATATGATGGCTTCAAGCCGGTATTCAGCGCTTCGTTCGGATTATTCAGCTTTCCTTTTGCCGAGACGGTGCTGTTTTTAGCCTTGCTGGGGGATCTGAGAAAAGGCAGCAGCCCGTACAAAACATATTACATTTCGCTTTTTATCGGGGGTACCTTATTGCTCGTTATTTCCGTACTTTCAATACTGGTTCTGGGCATTCCGACAAAGATGATCCAGAATTATTCCACCTATGCAACAAGCCGTTTGATAAAGATAGGGTCTTTTTTTCAAAGAATAGAGGCAACTGTCGCCGTTGAATTCATTATCAGCGGATTCACCAAAAACACTGTTTGTCTGTTCGCGGCGAGCAGAGGGCTTTCATCTGTTTTCAACATAAAGGAATATCGGAATATCGCAGCGCCTTTAGGAATACTGATGGTATTGCTTTCCATCATCGTTTATGACAGCGGACCGGAAATGACTGAATGGGCCATTTCCATATATCCGTATTACGCATTTCCGTTTCAGGTAATCCTTCCGGTCATTATCTGGATAACTGCCGAGATAAAGAGCCGGGCGAAAAAACCTTGTCACGGGGACGGTTCTTCTGACATGTCACAGGGACAGACCTAAGCAAGCAAGCGCTGGTTCTGTATCGCATCTGTTAAGATTTCCGTGTTCCAATCTGAGGTAAAAAACTGTCCCTTGTTTTAAATGTCATATATTATAGAAGAAAAGACCATTTCATGATAAAATTGAAGAGACATATCCAACCAATGATGCGGAGGTCGAGCTATGGAATTCAGGCTTAAACCGGGTCTTTTACTTGGCGCGGCATCGGCCGCTACTCAGATCGAAGGAGGAGAACTGGGGCATAACTGGAATGACTGGTATGCCAGAGGCAATATCAAAGACAGGTCAAATCCGGCAAGATCCACCGACCATTACAACCTTTGGAAAGAGGATGCCGATTTGATGGCATCAATGGGGCTTCAGATCTACCGTTTCGGAATTGAATGGGCAAGGATCTGTCCCACTGAGGATATGGTCGATGAATCGGCCATCGCTCATTACCGAGAGGAAATGGAATACCTTCAGAAAAAGGGCATTAAGCTGCTTCTGACCATCCATCATTTCACCAATCCCATGTGGTTCGAGAAGAAAGGCGGATTTACAAAGGTTGAGAATATCAGGCACTTTCTCGATCTGGTCAAGCTCGTGGTGGAATCCTTTGGAGATATGATTTCGGAATACATAACAATAAATGAGCCAAACGTATATGCAACGAGCTCATTCTTCTTCGGAGAGTGGCCTCCCGGGGAAAAATCCTTCGCACGTGCCATGAAAGTAATGTCAGTAATGACAGCCTGCCATATCGAGGCATATAAGCTGATACATAAAATGAGAAAAGAAATGGGGTATGACGATACTAAGGTCAGTTTTGCGCATCATATGAGAGTTTTCGACCCCGAAAACCACAAAAACCTGAAGCACAGAATAACGGCATCCATGCTGGATCGTTTCTTTCAGGACGCAATAACCGAGGCTATGTATCTGGGTAAGTTCAAATGGCCCATCAAAAATTATCTGCATGTGAAACCGGGTGAATACTGTGACTTTATAGCCCTTAATTATTATACCCGTACTACTGTTTACCGGTTTGGTGACGGAGTGAAAAAAGATGCGCCCAAAAATGATCTGGGCTGGGAGGTCTATCCTCAGGGCATCATACGCTGCGCAGAAAAATTGTATAACGTACTCAAACGCCCCATATACATAACCGAAAACGGGACCTGTGACAACAAGGACATTTTCCGCTGCCGCTACATATATGACCATCTGAAAACCCTTTGCAGCTCGGAGCTTCCCATAGAGCGTTATTATCACTGGTGCTTCTGCGACAATTTTGAATGGCTCGAGGGTGAGAGCGCAAGGTTTGGTCTCGTTTATGTGGATTACGAAACACAAGCCCGCACAATAAAAAGGTCCGGAGAGTTCTTCTCTGAGATCATCAGGGCAGGCGGAGTAACAAAAGAGATCTATGATGAATATGTCAAAAACCAGCAATATCATTATTAGTCCCTGCAAGTCATCCCGAACGAAGCCGAAGGATCTTTCTGGTTAATTGGGACATTCTGCTACAAGCCGGGCCCGCGAAGCACTGTCCCCATAACTCAGAGAGAAATTGTATGGGGCGGGAGGCGCTCCATGATGTAAAGGGGAAAAGACGATGATTACTGTTAAAGATAATGTCTTCAGACTTGATACTGAAAATACTACATATATATTCAGGATCACGAAATTCGGCCATCTGGAGCATGTTTATTACGGTTCCCTGCTTGATCAGGATGATTCTGCAGATGTTATGGCTCAGAAATCCTCTGTCTCCATCGGCAGCAGTATATGCTATGATGGATCGGACAAGCTGTACAGTCTGGACAATATGTGTCTTGAATGGTCAGACAACGGCCGCGGCGACTATCGCCAAAGCCCGACAGAGATAAAAATGCCCGACGACACCTTTATCAGCGACTTTGCTTATTTGTCTCACAGGATCATTGATGGTTCTGTACCCATGAAGACCCTGCCGTCATCCTATGGCGGGGATCAAACCCTTGAGATCACTTTGAAAGATACTACTTCAGATGTATTTCTCGATCTTTACTATACCGTATTTGAAAAAGCCGACTGCATCACCCGGAGAGCCGTTTTGAAAAACGAAAGTGACGATCCCCTCATTATCCGCAGGATCATGAGTATGATGGTGGACCTGCCTGATGAATGTTTCCACATGTACACCCTGGATGGAGGGTGGATCAAAGAAGCCCATCTCCATAAAACACCGGTTGGATATGGGATGACAATAAACTCTTCCACCACAGGGTCAAGCAGCAACCGTCATAACCCCGCATTCATGCTGGCAAGTGATATTGCCACTGAGGATCATGGGAATGTGTACGGTTTCAATCTGATTTACAGCGGGAACCATTTTGGCAGCGCAGAAAAAAGCGGAAGAGATATCGTCCGGGTTTCGGCGGGAATAAATCCCCACCTTTTCGAATGGATATTAAATAAAAACGAGGATTTTGAAACGCCCGAAGCGGTCCTGACCTTCAGTGACAAAGGCTTCAACGGCATGAGCCATAATATGCATGATTTTGTCAACAGACATATTGTAAGAGGCCAATGGAAGGAAAAGGAACGGCCTGTATTATTCAATAACTGGGAGGCTACATTTTTCGATTTTAACGAAAGCAAACTGCTTCAGCTGGCCAAAACCGCCAAAAGCCTGGGCGCAGAGCTCTTTGTTCTGGACGACGGCTGGTTCGGCGAAAGGAACAGCGATGAAGCGGGACTAGGCGACTATAATGTGAATAAAAAGAAATTTCCCCGGGGACTCAAGTCTTTTGCCGATAAGATACGCGAAATGGGTATGGATTTCGGATTGTGGTTCGAGCCTGAAATGGTCAATCCTGACAGCAGCCTGTATCGCGCTCATCCTGAATATGCAGTTAAATCTCCGGACAAAAAGCCGGTGCTGGGAAGGAATCAGATGGTGCTGGACATTTGCAATAAGGAAGTCCGGGATTATATTGTCGAAAATGTAGGCCGCATCCTGGATGAATCGGCAGCGTCCTATGTCAAATGGGATATGAACAGGCATATAGCAGAGGCTTTTTCTCCTGCCATATCAAATCAGGGCGAGTTTTACCACCGCTATATCATGGGCCTTTATGATATTTTGAACAGGATCTTTGATAAGAGGCCTCATATACTTCTCGAGAGCTGCTCCAGCGGAGGAAACAGGTTTGATCTGGGCATGCTGTGCTATAGTCCGCAAGTTTGGACGTCGGATGATACCGATCCAATTGAAAGGCTCAAAATTCAGGGCGGCCTTTCATATTTTTATCCTCCCTCCACCATGGGAGCCCATGTTTCCCAGTCCCCTCACCAGCAGACTTTACGGGACACTCCTTTATCTACCCGTTTCAATGTGGCATGTTTTGGCTGCCTCGGGTACGAACTGGATCTGAAATATCTTTCTCATGAGGAAATTAAAGAAATAAAAGAACAGATAGCTTTTTACAAAAAGTATCGCAGAGTATTCCAATACGGCAGGTTTACGCGGATCAGGGAATCAAGAGGCAAGGAAAACAAGGTGATCTGGCAATCGACAAGTAACGACGGAGCATTGGCGCTCACCGGCTTTTTCCAGACTCAGGCTGCTGCTGCCGAGAGCGACGACAAGCTCATCGTAACAGGCCTGAGGCCAGGAAGATATGTTGTAAGGACGCGCCCTCAGCGCTTGTTTATCAAGCGGTTTGGCGGCCTTGTAAAGCATATACTTCCAGTGGAACTCAATCCTGACGGATTGGTGCTGCGTATGGCTAACCGCTTTTACAGCCTTACCGACTGCGTTGAAGAGTACGAATGCTCGGACAAGGCACTTAAGGCAGGCATACCGTTAAAAAGCCAGTTCATGGGCACCGGATACAATGAAAATGTGCGGATGCTCGGTGATTTCGGCTCCAATATCTATATCACCCATATCACCACCTCACAATCCCGAAGGGAGGAAGAATGAAAATGACATATTCACGACGCAACCGTTATACCTTTGGCCTTGGCACTATAGGAAGGGACATGCTTTACTCGCTGGTGAGCATGTACTTTATGTATTATCTTACCGATGTCCTGAATCTTTCCGATTCAACCATGTGGTATATGACAGCGGCCCTTACAGTGCTAAGAATCTTTGATGCCGTAAATGATCCCATAATGGGTGTTCTTGTAGACAATACCCGGTCCCGCTGGGGTAAATTCAAGCCCTGGATCGCGATCGGAGGCATACTAGGAGGGATACTGACTGTACTGCTTTTTACCGACCTGGGCTTGAGGGGAATCGGATATGTGATCTCCTTCATCATAATTTACCTTTCGTGGGATCTGACCTACGGTGCCAATGATATAGCCTACTGGTCCATGCTCCCGTCCCTCACCATAGACCAGAAGGAGCGGGAAAAAACAGGTTCTTTCGCGAGGATCTGCGCCAATGCGGGAATGTATGTGGCAGTGATAGGGATACCTGAAGTGGGAAGAGCTTTGGGTGATGACACAAAGGCCTGGTTCATAGTTGCGGTAGGTGTGGTTGTCCTTTCGCTGCTGTTTTTGTGCTTTACCTTATTTGGAGTCAAAGAGGATAAATCCATCAATGTCAGAGCTGAAACCACATCGCTGAAAGAAATGTTTACAGTGCTTTTCAAAAATGACCAGCTTATGTATACGGCGATATCCATGGCGCTTTTCATGATAGGCTATACTACAACCACCAGCTTCGGACTGTACTTTTTTAAATATGCATTCAAAGATGAGGGGATGTATTCGGTTTTCGCAGGGATTCTGGGAGTTACGCAGCTTACGTCTCTTTCGATATTTCCTCTGTTCGCAAAGAAGTACACCCGTAAACAGCTTTACACTTTCTCAACCATATTGGTTGTAACAGGCTACATAATCTTTTTCTTCTCGCCCATGAACATGATCCCCATAGGCATATCGGGTGTTCTCCTGTTCATAGGAGAAGCTTTTATTCAGGTTCTTATGCTGATGTTCCTGGCAGATACGGTGGAATACGGCCAGTGGAAGCTTGGGCGCAGAAATGAAAGCACTACTTTCTCAGTTCAGCCGTTCATCAATAAAATAGGCGGGGCCATATCAAGCGGTATAGTTGGAGCAACACTGATCATTTCAGGCATCAATGCCGCCCGGACTCCGGATGATGTGACCGAAACGGGACTTCTTATAATGAAACTGTCGATGCTTATACTTCCTATTTTCTTCATTGTTGCAGGCTATCTGGTCTACAGGGCAAAATTCAAAATAGACAAGGAATTATTTGATAAGATCGTCTCCGAACTAAAAGAACGCGGCGACTTCGCAGAATGAGTTTTGGGGACGGACACTTTGACTCATTATGAGTTTTGGGGACGGAGACTTTTACTCATTTTTATTATTGTCATTCTGAGCGAAAGCGAAGAATCTTTGCTTTCCTCAAAGGAATGTTGACATTTATTTCTTCAAATGACACAGTTGACATCACTCACGACACGATTGCATTGTTGGAGTGACAGGGTAACGGAGGTTGCATCATGCTTACAGAAAACAGCCGGATAAAGGATCTGTACGCTCACCCCATCGGGAAGGACGTAATTAAAAAAATACTTCTTCAAATGGGCAAAAAAGAGCTTATTGTCACCAATCCCGTCGTGGGGAACATGAAGCTCAGATACCTTCCCAATCTTACGGGCGGAATGGTCGATGAGAATTTTCTGAATACGATTCTGGAGCTTCTTAACGGAGAACATGATATGCCCAGGCCGGGAAACGGTCCCATAAAACCTGCATGGTGGAAGGAAGCCGTGTTTTATCAGATATATCCCAGAAGCTTCAAAGACAGCAACGGGGATGGTATCGGAGACTTGAACGGCATCATCGAAAAGCTGGATTATATAAAGGATCTGGGCATTGATGCTATCTGGCTGTCTCCTGTTTATGATTCCCCCAATGATGATAATGGCTACGATATACGAGATTATAAAAAAATCATGACCGAGTTCGGCACCATGGAGGATTTCGACAGGCTGCTCGAGGCTGTGCATGCAAGGGGCATGAAGCTTATCATGGATCTGGTCATAAACCACACCTCCGATGAGCATGAATGGTTCCGGAGGGCAATCAAAGAGCCTGATTCGAAATACGGTGATTTCTATTTTTTCAGGGACGAACCCAACAACTGGACTTCATTCTTCAGTGGCAGCGCATGGAAATACATAGAAGAACGTGATCAATATGCCCTTCATCTGTTTTCGTCCAAGCAGATGGACCTGAACTGGGATAATCCCGAAGTCAGAAGCGAAATAAAGGATATGGTGCGCTGGTGGCTTGAAAAGGGCATCGATGGATTTCGGATGGATGTCATAAACTATATTTCCAAGCGGCCCGGGCTTCCTGACGGAAATCCCCGGATCGGAGAACTCATGGGTTTTTACGGCGTCGAGCATTATTTTTATGGGCCCAGGCTCCATCAATACCTTCGGGAATTGAAAGAAGAAGTGTTCGCACCATTCAACGCTTTTTCGGTCGGTGAGACTCCGGGTATCGGAATGGAAATGAGCAAGCTTTTGACTGCAGATTACAGGAACGAACTGGATATGATTTTTTCTTTCGATCACCTGGAAAACCCGGGGAAGACCAGATTCGATGATTACCGGTATGACCTGAATTATTTGAAGGAATATATGATCGACTGGATGGAGAATTACGGTACTGCCAGCCAGATGTCATTATTCTATGAAAACCACGACAATCCCCGCATGGTATCAAAGGTAGACCCTGACCCGAAATACAGGTTCGTTCTGGCAAAGCTTCTGGCTGTGATGCAGCTGACTCTCCGGGGCACTCCGTTTATATATCAGGGGCAGGAGCTTGGTATGATCAATAAAGACTTTAAATCCATTGACCAGCTTCGTGATGTGGAGAGTATAAATCTATATTCAGAATTGACCAACAGCATGAGTGAACCAGAAGCATTCAGGAAAATACTCGCGGGATCAAGGGATCATTCAAGAACTCCCATGCAATGGTCCGGCAGCGATTATGCGGGATTTTCCGATGCTGAGCCCTGGATAGGCACGGATGATGATTATAAAATATGCAATGTGGAAGATCAACTGAAAGACGAGGGTTCGGTACTGAACTTCTACCGCAGCCTGATCCGGATCAGGAAAGCTCATCCGGCACTGGTCTATGGGGATATTGAGATCACGAACAAGAAAGTGGCAGATCTTTTTACCTACTACCGCAGAAATGAAAAACAAACTCTTTTTATTGAATGCAATTTAAGCAGAAACACCATTCGCCGGAAGGGCAGCGTTCCGTCCGCAACACGATTGATTTCCAATTACCCTGATACCGACAGCCGCTGGCTGAGACCTTACGAAGCAACAGTGTGGCGCATGGTTTGATGTATGCGAAGTAATAAACTCATTCGCATTAATCAAACAATATGACAATAAAAAGGACAGACGAATAACTTGATTCGTCTGTCCTGATGTTTAGAATGAGTAAAAGTCTCCGTCCCCGTTACTCATTTGTTCAGGCTGAATTCAATGGTGGTAGTAAGCTCGCTGTCATCGACCTTTTCTCCGCCCATATCATAGACCAATATGTTGATTGTCGCCTTGTAATTGCCTGAGGTGAGCTTGATTCCGTCTTTGTCGGTCATGTCCCACTCATCCTTCCAGCTAAGGATCTCACCAGGATTGAGAGTCTTATTGATCAATGCCAACGTGAAGAATTTGCCGTCTGAATACCTGTATACCTCTTTGCCTGCTTCATCTGTTATCACCAGCTCGAACTGCTGACCGGAGGAGAATGTCAGATCGACAGGCCTTGTATAATGACTCATCAATTGAATGTTGAATACGACATTATCGTCCATTATTCCGCAGGAAACTCTTGTTTCCAGTTTGCCGGCGACAATTGAAGGAACTCCTGGCTTAATCTCGTCTCTGATCGCCTTTTCGGTAAAGTACGCCAGAGTTGCAAGCTCTCCATAGGTGGTTTTTGTTTTCGGATCGAATATACCCTGGCCTCTGCCTCTTGCTATATCCTTCATGTAGGCTATTGTAACCGAGTGATTATATTTGGGATCTATCTTGTCGGTGTCAGTATATATTATCATTTGGACAGTAACTATTTCATCAAGATTGTTACCCGTCTTGTCAGCCCACAGGCGTGTAAATTCATGTACAACAGCCTCACGCATAACGGAATCAGGCGCACCTTCATATCCTTCATCGAGAACAAGCCTTACTATCTTCTGAAAATCCTCAATTGTTATATAGGCATTCAGATCAACATCCATGAACACTGAATCGATATCATGTTCAAGTGCCAGTTCATCGATAAATTTCTGTGCCCAGTGAACAGGCCTTGCCGGCTGTGAATCAGCGAATGCAGGGGCGGAAAGGCATACAACCAGTACCAGTACGATCAATAGTACAAATGCGTTTCTTTTCATGATCAATCCTCCAGAATGTTCTGTCATTGATATTTCGCTCTGGTATTCAAGAGCGACGGAAAAATTTTCATTTCGATATAATAGACGTAGTAAAACAGAATAAGTTCATAAGAAAATGAGAAGATCCTCCGTCATGCTCAGACTGAAAGTGTGAACATTTCATTTTTACAGGAACATACGGAGGAAGGTTCCGACGGCGATGCCCAGATAATTACCTATGGCATAGCCTAAGATACCGCACAGGATTCCGGGCAGGATCACTTCATCGTTTTTAAGGGCTCTTGCTACAGGAATTATGAAGGCCGGTCCGAAAACTCCGGCAGTAGAGGTTATGATCATGGTGTGATAATCTATTTTTCCTAATCTGGCAAGTATTATATGTACGAAAACTGTGCCGAACTGGATCACAAGAAGCATGCACAGCATCATCAGCGTTCCGCTTATGGCGCTTATATCAAAACATAGACCCATGGCCACCGAGAACATCAAGAGGAAGTATTGGCCTGAACTGTAGGAACCGGGCGCAGTCCGTATCTTTTTGACAAAAGACAGCAGAATCCCTAAGGTGGTCACGATAAGCATTATCAAAGCCGTATATTCACCCAGCTTTGCAAGACCAGTATTGCCGTACTGACTGGGCAGCAGAAGGCAAATACCCAGGGCAATGGCTACACAAACGATCGAGACCGATACAAGACCAAGACGGATCATGAATGATCTGAGAGGCTTTATGCTTTGTTTTTTGCCGCTGAAGGCCTCTGCGTACTGGCTGGCTTCTTCCAGATTGGCATTGCCTGTGAACTCATACTCGGGCAATATCTTTTTCATAAGCCTGGGGAAGATAGAAAGCAGCAGGAAGAAATAAATTCCTCCGCCGATCATATCGGTTGTCTGGAGTAGCAGGATCTGTTCGGTAGATGCGCCCAGACCGTGGCCGATTGCTATCATGTTCGGAGTTCCGCCTGTATATGTGCCCACCAGCATACCGCTTATATTCTGAGGATCGGAAACTGATCCTTTGAATATGAAAAATGCAGCTATTGAGATGATAATAACCGAAACAGTGCACATCATGAAGGAGATGATCATCGGTCTGGCAAGCTTTTTCAGCGCGGGAAGATCAGCAGAAAACAATATCAGAGGCATCCCGATCAATACAAGAACAGATGAGAAATCTGCCGCAAGAGTCATGTCAGCCCCCCAGTTCTTAAGAGGAAAGCTTAATATTATTCCTGACAGATAACACAAAAACACGGGACCTAATGTTTTAAGAATCGATGATCTGCTTGAGGCAAGCATTATCAGACGGGGCAAAAATATGATGATCAACAGCATAAGAATCGTAACGAACATGATAAAACTCCTTTGCAGCAAAGATTTATCCTGTTTTTTCAAGTTTATCATAACCTTATGGATATGAAAAGTTAAATAGTTTAAAGCAGAAAAGCTGCGATTTCTTCACATGAAGATAAAGGAAACATGCCCTGTGAAGCGCACGTCGGTATAGAGCATGGATAAAATTCAGGGGGGTGTCCTTATAAGTTGAGACACCCCCTTTTTTCATTTACTTAATACAGCCAGTTCATTATATCCTCCTTGATGCCATAGCCTGCAAACCGGACGAATATCGCCTGTATAAATACATATAATCCGGCCTTACCACAGTATCGGTAAGGTATGCTGATCTGGTCGCGCCGCGCTTTCTGTTCTGGTTGAGGGCCCGTATGAATCCTTCGATGGTCCGTATGCCAATACCGTGCCCGTAGTATTTCCCGTTGATGAGCTGGATCACGTTCTCTCCCTGCCATTCGGGTGTTTCAGGGTCAACATCGGGATTTGCAACATACAGGCAGTCTCCCGGCAAGGTATCCTTTATATTATTGAAGGAACGGACTCCGAGATCCTTGTCAAGGTATTTCCAGTTCATAAGGTAGAGATTTGAAAAAAGCTCATTGAACAATTCCTCAGGCAGGATCTCTGTAAGACCCAGATAAAAGACAATGACGATCGCAGTCGAACATTCGGTGCCATATAGCCGGCTGTTTTTAAGGATATCCTTGATGGCTTTATATGGACTGACATTCGGTTTTAAAAGAAAACCGCCTATATCAGTCCTTTCCCAGTATTCGGGATTGCATTTGGCTTCTTTGAAAACCCTGAATGAAAAATAGCTGTCATTCAGGCTCACAGCAGCCCGGACAATTGCCGCCCTTGAATCAAGTTCAAAATCGAGGGCTTCGATGGTCCTGTAGGAATATGAAACATCACTGTCATTCAATTTATTGATAATTACTCTCTTAATGCTGTCGCTGCCGTACCGGGTCCGGATTGTTTCCGGCTGCAGGGGCTGGCCTCCGATCCGTATCATGTCGTATTCTCCGATGCAATAAATTCTAATCCATTATATGAGAAGGGGAAGACAAGGGTTATACAAACCCGGGCTGGCTTCTTGTTAATTTCGGACGTGTTGGCTATACTGTTTATGTAAATCATTTAGTCTGGGACGGGGTAGGTTTTATGTGCATAGGCTTTTTCGATTCGGGCATAGGCGGGCTTTCGGTCCTTAAGGAAGCCCTGAGGCTGATGCCCAATGAAAATTATATATATTACGGAGATACCGACAATGCTCCGTATGGCATAAAAACTAAAGAAGAGGTCAAAGCGCTGACTTTTTCGGCTGTTGAGTTTCTTGTCAGGCTTAATATAAAAGCCCTTGTTGTGGCATGCAACACGGCAACGAGCGCAGCTGTGCGTGACTTGAGACAAAAATATGATTTTCCTGTTATAGGCATGGAGCCTGCCATCAAGCCCGCAGTCGAGAAGAATAACGGCGCCGAAAAAAGGGTCCTTACCCTGGCCACTCCATTGACACTGAAGGAAGAGAAATTCCGGGATCTTATCTCAAGATTCGATCCCGGACATATCGTTGATATGCTGCCCGCCCCAAAGCTTGTGGAGTTTGCTGAAAGGTTCATTTTCAGCGGTCCTGAGGTTGAAGCCTATTTACGAGAGATCCTGCCATCTGACATAGAGAAATATGGCACGCTGGTTCTGGGCTGCACCCATTTTCCGCTGTTTAAGGAAGTGCTGGCGAAAATCGCTCCCGGCGTGGATATAATTGACGGAAACGAGGGAACTGTAAGGCATCTGCACGAAGTGCTAAAGTCAGAAAACAAGCTTGAATCCCCGGATCAAAAGGGAAAAGTGACCTTTTACAAATCAGGCGTTTTAGTGGATGATCCGTCATTGCTGGAGAACTACTGGAAAATACTCGCATAACATTGTCACGGGGACGGTTCTGTTGACAACTTATTGTCACGGGGACGGACCTGTCACGATTATAAGAATCTGTAGAATCTGTAGTGCACCCTTAGTACTGGACTACGGGTTGTTTGTTTTATATGAATTAATAGCACGGTTATCCGTTACATAGCCTGACTGTGTCATCCTGAGCGAAGCGCAGCGAAGTCGAAGGATCTTTTATAAGATTCTTCACTTCACTTCGTTTCGTTCAGAATGACATAGTAAGGCTACGAAGCTTTTTGCCCTGCATACACATTGAACAACAGCTTAATAGACCTCAACGCATAACTTCGCGTCATCCTGAGCGGAGTGCAGCGAAGTCGAAGGATCATATAAAAAGATTCTTCGTAGCAGCGACATTATGTCGCTTCTCCTCAGAATGACACGGTTAGGCTTCGCAGTAGAAAATCACGTTTATTAATTGCATGAATATAATATAAAGGACTGTCCCCATGACAACTTATTGTCATAAGAACCGTCCCTATGACAATGTAACCCACTGACCGGTATCCGAAGACTTATAAATGGCTTTGACGATTTTCAGGGCTTTTATTCCCTCATGGCCATCCAAAGTAAATTTCCTGCCGGTATGGATGCAGTCATAGAAATCCTGTATCAGAAGCTTATGGCTGTATCCCCAGTAGGATTTTTCTCCGGTTATAGGATTGTCATCGGTGAAGCATTCTGTTTTGCCGTCGTTGTACCTGATGGTCAGGCTTCCATCCAGGTTTATGGTCGCATTGGTGCATATTATTTCGATGCTTACAGGGGAGTTGACACAATAGCAGTTGGTCGCCTGAAACAGAGCATTCACTCCGCTATCAAATTTAATTATTGCCTGGGCGCTGTCTTCCACTTCAATGACGTTTTCCAGAAGGCTTTTGAAACAGCTTCCTCTGACGCTTACTGCATCTCCAGCAAACCATTGCAGAAGATCCAGCGTATGAATGGCCTGATTGATCAGTACTCCGCCGCCTTCCATTTCCCATGTTCCGCGCCAGCTGTCAGCTTTATAATAGCCTTCATCCCGATTCCAGGTGACCGATGCCTTAGCTCCCAGGATGCTGCCTGCCCTGCCTGAATCCAGGGCTTCCCGGATTTTAACCGATGTGGCGTTGTACCTGTTCTGAAAACAGACCCCCAGCGTCAATCCGGTCTCTTCCGACTTTCGTATCATTCTTTCGGCATCTTCAGGTGAAATGGCCATAGGCTTTTCGGTAAGCACGTGCTTTCCTTTTTCCATGGCATCCAGTGCCATCTGACAGTGCAGATAATGAGGAGTACACAGGTGGACCGCATGAACAGCGGGATCATTGAGCACTTCCCGGTAATCGGTATGAAAGCCGCAGCCATATGCAGATGCGGCATCTTTTGCCCTTTTCTCGTTTATGTCAACGGCATAAATCAGCTCCGTATCAGGAGTATTAACTATTGAGTCAAAATGAAGTTTTGATATCGCTCCGCAGCCAATGACTGCAACGCCTGTTCTTCGCATATTATCCTCCCTAATGGGTGCCTGTGACATCCAGTACTTTTGAGTCTGAGATATTTTTCCTGTATTTTGAATTTCTGATCCTCTCCTGAAGCAGCTCACAGAAGAGGTCTTCATCTACCGGGATCTCTGCCCATTTTCCCGTCCAGGCTGAGAGATGCATGGCATTCGATATCTGAAGCCCGTTTATTCCCTCGATTCCCGGGGCCAGTAATTCTGTTCCCTTAAGTATTGCATCGACCCAGTTGCGAAGGATCCCAACATGCTGAGTGTTTTGTCCGGTGATGGGGATTTCGCATTTCCAGCATTCGGGCTGGCCGAAGCCTCCCCTGTATTCCCTGTTGAACTGGCGCTCGGGTATCCTGTTGCGCCAGAAGATAAGCTTGTCATCTTCGATCACGATTTTGCCGCGGTCTCCGGTGACCTCGAAACGATTCGTTCCGGGCGCGTCGGCTGTTGAGGTGACAAATACGCCGGTAGCGCCGTTCTCATATTCTACATAGGCTGTCACGTCATCCTCCACTTCTATATCGTGATATTTTCCGAAAGACATAAAAGCCATAACTCTTTTCGGCATACCGCACGTCCACTGCCATAAGTCAAGCTGGTGCGGATCCTGGTTCAGTAATACACCGCCGCCTTCACCGGCCCAGGTGGCTCTCCAACCGCCTGAATCATAGTAGCTTTGGGAGCGGTACCAGTTGGTGATTATCCAGTTTGTCCTTTTAAGCTCGCCAAGCTCTCCCGACTTTACAAGGTCCCTCAGCTTCTGATACAGGGGATTGGTCCTTTGATTGTACATGATCCCAAATACCTTGTTGCATTTAAGCGCAGCTTCGTTCATTTCACGGACCTGTTTGGTGTAAACGCCTGCGGGCTTTTCAATAAGGACATGGAGACCTTTTTCAAAGGCTTTTATGGCAAGCGGCGGGTGGTCGTAATGAGGTGTTGCCACCAGAACAGAGTCAATATTTCCCGAATTGATCAGCGCATCTGCGTCATCATACAGGGCGAGATCCTCGCCAAAGGTATCCTTCGCCCACTTCAGCCGGTCAGGATTTATATCGCAGACTGCCGCAAGCTCCCCGCCGGCTACGCTGCCTTTTGCCAGCTCTCTTGCATGGGAAGAGCCCATATTTCCTATTCCGATAATACCTATACGGACTTTTTCCATAAAATCAGCCTCCTATCTCATCCAGGATCTTAAGCAGAGCCTCTTTTGCGATTGCGAACTGTTTCGGGCCGCCCTCCTCCATCAAGTTCAGCGGAGAGTTGGGTTCAAGATCGGCATAACCCACAAAATTGGCCAGATGCGGCTCCAGTGACAGGAATCCCTCATAGCCCCTTGCCTTCAAAGCAGTGAGAATCTCTTTTACATGTCCGTCCCCGTGGCCTGCAGGAACCACCTGGTGGTTTTTGAAGAGAGCATCCTTGATATGCATGTACGCTATATGATCCTTCAGCATTTCATAAGCGTCGGGATATGTTGTTACATCGCACTGGACAAAATTGGCCGGATCGAAGACCAGCTTCAGATAATCGCAGTTCAATGTCTCAATAAGATCAAGGCACCTTTCAGGAGTGTCCCCGTAAATATCCTTCTCGTTTTCATGAAGCAGGATCAGCCCCGTGCCTTCTGCTGCTTTGATGAATTTCTGCCAGCGATTCATTACCTCATCGCGAAAGCGCAGCGGATCTTCCCCTTTAGGAATGAAAAAGCTGAACATGCGGATATATTCCGTTTCCATGATTTTTGCGATTTCGATAGTATGTTTGAACAGCTCAAGGTGGGAATCGAACTCATCGGTTATCATGATCTTCCCGATGGGGGAACCGACGGCCGAAAGCTTAAAACCTCGTTCGTCCAGATGTTTTTTAATACTTTTTACTTCATCCAGTGAATATTGGGTAAGATTTTTCCCATTCACTCCTCTCATCTCGATATACCTGATGCCATACTCATCAAGCACATCCATCTGAGTCTGAAGAGAAGGGTCGATCTCATCTGCAAAAGCGCTCAATATAAATCGGCTCATAATGATCCTCCTGTCATTTCATCCAATTGTTTTAAGAACTGAAGATTATCCTTTAATTTTTCATAGGTTTCAGATTCATTGGAGAAGTCTTCTATGGAAAGGTAACCATCGTATCCTGTTTCCTTCAGGTTCCGCACGAGTTTTTCAAGGTTTGCGTATCCTTTCCTGAGCGGTGCCCAGACAGGCTTCCAGATTTCAGCACCTGCATCCGATGTTCCGATCTTTTTCCATACGGCATTTTTTATATGGATATATGCAATGTAATCTCCGAGAAGCTCCAATCCCAGCTTGTAGTTTTCAAAGCCTTCGTGGACCATATTTCCTTCGTCATATATCACGCCTATATATTTGGGATCGAAATGAGAAACAAGCCTGTACGCAGCGCTTGCACTCGGGATAATGTTGCCCATGTGTATCTCAAGGTTTATCCTTGCTCCATACCGGGCAGCCATTTCAACGAGAACCTTCAGCTCGTCGACAGTCCGGTTAAACAGAGTGTTATAGTTTTCCTTTTCGTTATAATCGGGCGGGAAGACCCTGATGTTTCTGCAGCCGATATCCCGCGCGGCTTTTAGGACCTTTTCCACCTCATCTGCCTGGTGAGGCCTTAAATATGTAGTCAATGAGATAAGATCAAGACCATACTGATCACACAATGACTTTGCCCTTGCTGCATCTCTTTCTATATTGTTTATATCCAGTGTGCTGTGGTTGAAAGACCAGTATCTTGACTCAAAGCTGTAGTTGTCGGGCTTTTGGGCTGGGGGAGGGTTATTGACTCTCCATTCTATGCCATTGTATCCCAGTTCGCTCAAGAGCTTTACCGACTGCTCCACATCATACTCGGGTATGCTTACCGAGAAAACTCCGTATTTCATGCCACCATCTCCCGATATGGTATACTATTTGATTTTATTATAAGGTATAATATAAACAAAAAGTTTGGATTATTTGAGTAAAACATGGCTTTTTTTGACCTGATTATGGAGGCTGATGCTCTATTCTTGATCTTTACTTTTCAAATCCCGGATATGAAATAGATTTTTCACACAATATAACCGAAGGTCCGGTGGCTGCTGACTTCCATCTTCACGGAAGGTATGAGATATATTTTTTTATTTCGGGGAATGTGAAATATTTCGTGGAGAAAAAATCTTATGCACTTAAATACGGGGACCTTCTGGTCATGAACAGCCACGAGATCCATAAACCGTCGTTCCTGGATTATTCGCCCTATGAACGGTATGTTATACATTTCGATCCCGAGCTTCCCAGGATTTTCAGCTATAACTCAGATGACCTTTTAAGCTGCTTTGAGAACAGGCCTGTTGGAGAGCAGAATAAAATCGTGTTAAGACCGGAGCAGATAGAGGAATTAAAGGGATTATTCCGGAAAATCGAGAGGATACAAAGGGAATCCGAATACGCAAGCTCGGCAAAGCTTGCCTGTTTTCTGGAAATACTCATTTTGATCAATAAGGCGTTCAGAAGCAGCGGAGGCAGGGAGGAACCGACAGCATTTTCAAAGCGGCTGGCACCTATACTGGAATACATTGATGAGAATCTGGATGGTGACCTTTCTCTGTCATGCCTGGAGAAAAAGTTTTATATCAGCGGTTCATATTTGAGCCGGCTGTTTAGGAAGAACGTAGGAAGCAATCTGCATGAGTATATTATCTACAAAAGGATATCCAGGGCAAAGAGGCTTTTGACCGAAGGATATAACGCAAATCAGGCAGCTCTGATGTGCGGGTTCAGCGACTTTTCCAATTTTTCTCGGTTGTTTAAAAGAACCGTAGGTGTTTCTGTCCGTGAGTACAAATCAAGGGTAAAAAACAGTGTTAACTGAAGCTGTAATAAACAACCTCCTGCAGTGTGTCTGTACTGCAGGAGGTTGTTTAATTTTTAAAGTTTAAAGGCTTTTTATATATTCTTTAAACATATTGCCACGAACCTCAAAATCCTTGAACTGATCCCAGGAGGCGCATGCGGGACTTAAAAGGACTACATCTCCCGGTTCTGAGGATCTGTATGCCTTGTTTGTCGCTTCTTCGAGCGTTTCGACCGTTATGCAGCCAATTCCGTTCCTTGTGGCGAATTCCTTGATCCTGTCCTTTGTTTCACCGTATGACACTATGAGCTTGACATATTTAAGATAATCCTTTAGATCATCAAAGCTGTGGCCCCTGTCCAGGCCGCCCAGCAGGAGCACTACCGGCCTTGTGAAGGACGAAAGGGCTATTTGTGTCGAAGTGATATTGGTGGATTTTGAATCGTTGTAGAAATCGATGCCGTTGATGGTCGTTACGAATTCCATCCTGTGCTCGACACCACCGAAGTTCTTCAGGACATTGACAATGGCCTCGTTTTCCACTCCGAATTCTTTTACGGCAAGAATGGCTGCCATGACGTTCTCATGGTTATGGCGCCCCTTTATCCGGATATCATCCAATGCGATTATATTTTCATTGTTATAGCAAATATAACCGTCTTTTATTGAACACTCGGCATGATTTTCCGAACAACGTGAAAAGTATTTTTTGGTGGATACTATATCTCTGGTAAGCTCCATTACTTCCGAGTTGTCCATATTGAGTATTGCCACATCATCTCTTGTATGATGATTGAATATTCTCTTTTTTATTTCCCTGTATTTTTCGTATGAGCCATGAAAATCGATATGAGCTTCAAACAGGTTGGTCATGACAGATACATCTGTTTTAAAATCAATGACGTTGCAAAGCTGATGGTCGGAAACCTCCATAACGGCTATATCTTCATCCTTAAGGCTCGAAACGAAAGAACAGACCGGAAGTCCGATATTACCCATCAGATATGCGCTCTTTTTTGCCTCTGTGAGCATCTTGTAAATGATGGTGGTTGTAGTGGTCTTCCCGTTGGTGCCTGTAATGCCGATTATCTTTACACCCTGGGGAAAATACCGGTAGCCCAGCTCAAGTTCATTTATAACCGGTATACCGAAAGAGTTGGCTTTTTCAACGTAAACGTGATTATTGGGTATCCCCGGGTTTTTGACCAGCAGCTCAAACGAATTGTCAAACAACTCTTCAGGATGGCTTCCCAGGACCATTTTAACACCAAGAGCCTGAAGTTCTTTTATATGTTCAGGATTCTGATCGCTTTTTGCATCATTGATTATTACGTCATATCCTTTTGCTGTCAGTAATTTTGCAGCTTCATAGCCGCTTCTTGCCATGCCAAGCACAAACGCTTTTTTCATACTTCCCATAAAAAACCTCCGCTCCTATTATATCCAGTTTATTCCCTAACAACAATTGTTGACAGGAGGTTTACAGATATCTCTTCACATCTCGCCCGATAACATTGGCATAAAGCTCGATATATTGCTTTATTGTGCTGGCTGTTATCTTGCCGATCAGAACCTCCTCGACCTGGAAGAAGCCAACTGATGCAGTCATTTCGACAGCAATCCTGATGGGCTTTTCCTGGCCCTTTTCGATTGAGACTTTTTCAACTGCGGAGGAAGAATATTTATGTATGTCTCCCACACGGGATTCCTGATTTATGAGCATGGGTATCCGGGAACGTCCTTTTTCCATGTCGCAGCCGTCAGCAACAAGAATCATGCCGGCTTCTATAGAAGATATGGCATGATTGGTCATATGCCCCATAATGCCTTCCAGGGCAACGCTCTTTATGGCAAGCTGTCTTGAGAGATGGCCTTTCAGCACGGAATCGAGTGTCCGGTCTATGATTCTGTCTGCCAGAATGAATGAACTCATTTCATGGTTGGGTCTGCCGACCGACATGCCTATATCATGAAGGAACGCTGACAGAAGCACAGCGATCCGGCTGTCTTCTTCAGAACCGGTATCCTCTTTTACCATGCTTGTCTGAATGCCCGATTCCCTGAGAATGTTGAACATCTTCATAGCATTGATCGCAACTTTTCTCATATGCACAGGACCATGATCATTGTAGCCAAGACGACGGATAGAAACCGCGTTGGCCAGTTCCTGCCAGCCATGTATTTCTTCATCTGAAGTTATATATCGTGCAACCTCGAGCGCTTTTCCATCCAGCAATGAAAAGAGCTCTTGCTCCAGATTCTGTTCGAAAGGTGATTTCATATCTGAATATCCCACCTTAATTCATACTTGAAGTATTTCAGATTTTACGCTGATCATTTCTATGTTACCATTTATTAAGGTATTATAAAAGAACGTATGAGCTTGAACATGTTGATTGTATTTAAAATGATCTTTGCTAATTATTCTAATGCAATATTCAAAAGGAATGATGCTGTTCAAGCGTTTTCCGTATCCATACTTTTTTGCCACAGAGCCTCGATATCCTCTGCCGGCATAGGTCTGCTGAAATAGTACCCCTGGAATAAATCGCAGCCGTTTCTTTGAAGCATCCTCATCTGATACTCATACTCCACACCTTCTGCGACTATTTTGAACCCCAGATTATGCCCCATATCTATTATTGATTTTATAAGCAATTCAGTCTTGGGGTTTGTATCAACATCTTTGACGAATGAAGGATCAAGCTTCAAATTATTGACGGTCAAGCTTTTCAGCAGACTTATCGATGAATACCCGGTACCGAAATCATCTATGGAAATTTTAACACCTAAACGTCTAAGTTTATTTACATTTTCTCCGATCTTTCCGATTTCGTGAAGGATACTCTCTGTGATTTCGATCTCCAGGCAGTCGGGCGAAAGCCCTGTATATTTAAGTGCACTGGTTACGGAATGTATGAAGCTTTCAGACTGGAATTGCAGGCCCGATACATTCACTGATATCGGGATTACAGGAAACCCCTTTTTCTGCCATTCTTTATTCTGTTTACAAGCAGAATAAAGCGCCCATTCTCCTATTGGAACGATAAGACCGGTTTCTTCTGCAAGAGGTATGAACTCGCCCGGCATCTTACGATTAATCCACTTTCAGGTAAGGCGATAAAGACCGGATCAAAACCACCACCATCACCTCCTGTTCCTGCACCTACTATATAAGCAAAACCGGTTTGATGACAAAACATTGCGAAACTTTCAGCAGATGAATAAACATGTTTATCAACTAACAGATAAATGTTGCCGCTGAACAATTGCTCGCCTTCTTTTAGAGGATATATTTCTTTATAGGCTTCAAACAAATGTCCTGGTTTTTCTAAATCATCTGGGTTTATCATTGGCAAAGTATCGATTACATTCTTATCTGCTTTACTTTCATATATACTTCTCCCGGTATTCAGTTCGTAAAATCTCAGATTTATGTCACTTTGTTTCATAAAAAAATAATTTATTACTTTTACCGGCTTTGATATGTTCGGTCTCACTATATTATTCATCCAATACCAATCGCTTCCCCCGCCATTTCCTGTTATATCAATGATAAGATTTTTAAAATCCGATATTTCCTCATAGAACTTAATTAATTCAGCATAGTCATTCTCAAGCGCTTTGCCGCTTTTCATAGAGGGTATTTTAATATATGCAATATTATCGTCCAAAATCTTTAGCGAAATCTCATTGGAAGAATTTCTTGGATTTGACGATGGCGTAGTTAAAATTTGCATTCGATCAGGTAACGAAAAATATAGATATGTTTTCATTGTGTTTTTACCGATAAAAGGTGCATAGCGTTCATCATTTTGATCATAGACACTTTTTAAAAATTCTCTTAAATCTCTGTATCTGGTGCAATCGATCAACCCAGAATGAGCAAGCCCCTGAAATGATTGAACAGTATCTTTCAGAAGCAGAGCAAATTTATTAAGATCCATATCATTTTTATTATCAGTAAGAGACTTATTGAAATTATCTTTTATAGAGTCAAGTGTCAGACCGTACTTTCTATAGAGAACACCCTCAAACGGATAATCTTCTTTAAGACGATCGAATAAAAAATCACTGTCTTTTATAGCTTGCTCATATGTAAAGTAAGAATGATCATCCGCATTATTTTGTGATGCTTCTGGTGTTCTGACGGATTCCAGAGTAGCTTCGTCCATAGAATTACTGTTTTTATTATCACTTTCTGGCATCAAATCGTCTTTATTAGTTGCTTCATTTACACATGATGAGAAGAATAATATAATACATACAAAAATAAAAATAACCCGAATGAGATTTTTCATTTATAAACACTCCAGTTATTTGATGATCTTATCATACTCAGTGCTTGCATACAGACTGCAAAGTTTTATATTAAAATTATGATTGTATGCTCAATCAAATATTGATTCGCCATATCAATAAAAAAATTATACACTGTAATTAACATAAATGCTACTTGTTGATATTTTATGTAAGATAAAAGTACTTATAACAGAGAAAAAATTAACATAAGGGAAAGAGGCATAATTTATGGCTTCACATAAATGGGACACCGTAGAAATTGAAACTAAAGAGGGAAGAGTGCAAGGTATTGCTCCGGTTATCATTTCAGCCAGCAGAGCTACCGATATCCCTGCATTTTATGCTGAGTGGCTTATAAACAGGCTGAATGAGGGATATGTCAAATGGATAAACCCATTTAATAAAAAACCGCAGTATGTTTCATTCACAAAAACCCGTGCATTCGTTTTCTGGACGAAAGACGCCAATAATCTGATTCCGCATCTTAAAGAGTTTGATGACAGGGAAATAAACTATTATTTCCTGTTCACAGTAAATGATTACGAAAAAGAAGGTTTTGAGCCGGGTTTAAGAGGCCTTGATAAAAGGATAGACACGTTTAAGGAGCTCTCAGGCAAGATAGGGAAGGATAAAGTTATCTGGAGATTTGACCCTTTATTTCTGACCGACAAAGTAACCACAGATAAATTAATCGACAAGGTATATAAGGTGGGGAACCGGATCGTTGATTATACAAACAAACTGGTAATAAGTTTTGCAGATGTTTATTCATATCGTAAAGTACAAAGCAATCTTAAAAGAAGTAATGTCAGTTATATCGAATTTACTCCCGAAACAATGGAAGCAGTGGCACAAGGCCTTTATGAGATAAATAAAAGCTGGGGAATCGAAATAGCCACATGCGCTGAAGAAATTGATTTAAGCAAGTATAATATTCAAAAAAATAAATGCATCGATGATGAATTATTGATCAGGCTTTTTCCGCATGACAAAGAACTGATTGACTTCTTATGCTGCAGGGACAATGCAGAAGACAGGTCAAAAAAGCTCAAGGACAAAGGCCAGCGTGAACACTGCGGGTGCATAGTGAGCAAGGATATCGGCCAGTACGATACCTGCTGCCACCGGTGTATTTACTGCTATGCCAGCAATTCTCCGAAATCCGCCTGCGACAATTACAAGAAATACCTGACCTCCAATAAAAATGATGAATCAATAATTATTTTTAATTAATTATTAATTTAACAACAAGCAAAAATCTGATACAATACTAATATATTACTTTTGATTTAATGTTAACCGAATCATCTTTGTTGCTCCTGAATCTGTCGATTATATGCAGAATCATATGTTTGGAGATGTTTCTATATGCATTTGCACATTCAGAATTTATCAAAATCATATGGTAAACAAAATGTATTGAAGGACGCCAGTTTTTCGTTCGAGCAAGGGAAAATATACAGTATCCTCGGACGAAATGGTGCAGGCAAGACAACGCTTTTCAATTGCATCAACGGTGACCTGAAATATGAATCTGGGAGGATCCTTTACTCAGACGGAACAACAGAAAGGCCATTGACCTTCAGCGATGTCGGAATGGTCTCAACCTCGCCTGTTCTGCCCGAATACCTGACGGGTTATGAGTTTATTCACTTCTTTATAAAACTGCATGGTCGGGTTGAACGAAGCGCAGAGGAATGGCTGGATTTGGTTCGTATAGAACCGAAAGATTATTTCAGGCTCATCAAATCCTATTCTTTCGGCATGAAAAACAAGCTTCAGCTTTTATGCTGCCTGATCAGAAATCCAAAAATAATCCTGCTGGATGAACCGTTATCATCATTTGATATCATTGTTTCACACGATATCAAGGAATTGATGATAGCCATGAAGAGCGATCATATAATCCTTATGTCCACACATATCCTGCAGTTGGCAAAGGACGTCAGTGACGATATTGTGCTGCTGCATCAGGGCAGGCTTAGTGCGATGGACCCGGAAGATCTGAGTGATGACAAATTCGAAGCATCAATTATTGCAGCCCTGAAAGAAGGAGCTTAAAAAAGGAGACTGATATGCGGAATCTGCTTACATATATTCGTATACGTTTCAGCATGCAAACCAATGCCTTTTTGTATTATCTGTCCAAACTACCGGTTATCAGGCTGTTCATCCCACAGAATGTTTACCGTTATACACTGCCAAAAATCCTTGTAAGCGCTTTCGGTTTTATCCTGGATTTTGTCAAGAATTCGCTTGTAAGCAATCTGGCTACTGTATTATTCATGTATTGGATACCGGGAACAATAATGCAGGCGCTCGGTCGGGAAGAAGCAGCAAATGCGCTTTTATATGCGTTCTTTTTTATCACCGTCCGCTGTTTTCTGCCGGCTTTGGAGAACAGCAGGCTGTTCGCTCCGGTACGTGATGATATCCTGTTTTTAAACCACTTTATGATGGATCCTGAAATCTGGTATCGTCAGAAGTTCATAAAGATTCTGTGGGATAATGGTATAATGACAGCTCCTGCATTGATATATGTCTTAAGGGATGGATACCTTGTATTCTGCCTGGTTTGTATCAACCTGGCAGCAATTGCCGCAGGTGATTATTTGTCTCTGATGATTTTCCAAAGGAAGTCAAAGATTCCTGAACGGAAAAAGCGCTGGAATGTTTCTGTGTTATTGATGCTTGTGCTTTATGCCTCATGCATTTTTCTGAATTTCCCGGATAAAATCCCTGACCCCTGGATCCTTGCAGGGATCGGTGCAGCGGCTTTAGCTATTTGTGTAGCTTTTTGCATACCAATATTCAGCTTCCGGGATTATAAAACTGTTGCTGTTGCATTTGCATCCGGGATTAAACCGGTGTTTGTCGTGCAAAAGATATCCGGTCGGGAATATGATGAGTTCAATCTGAAGGAAGAAGATGAAACGGTCCATATGACCCAGTTCCAGAATCTGAAACACCTTGATTCATGGAATTATTTCGACAGGATACTTAAGAGAAGAATGAGAAAAGCCTTTCGCAATCAGATAATACAAAGTATCATATCAAACACGATTTCTGCTGTGGTATGCGGGCTGCTTTTCCGTTATCAGGTTTTTGGCCTTAAAAATTCAAATATTCTGCAATACTCAACATTCATGATAACTACTGTAATTGGGATGACCTATGGACGCAGCTTTCTGGAATTATGCTTCCGCAATATGGATGCGCCGCTTCTTTACCATCACTTCTATGATGCAGCGATGATTCGGATCAGCCTTTTACGTCGATTTCGCTTCCTTATGCTGAATGGATCATTATTACTGGTTATAGCAATGGCTGATGTCTGCATTTTCCTGATGACTGCAGGAACCTGGCTGCCAGCTTACAAGCTGCTCACTTTTGGTATCGTATTTGCTTTGATTTTTTTTATATTTGAAACTTTCCATTTGATTGCATATTACCTTCTGCAGCCATTTACCATGGACTGCACCGTAAAGAGTCCCCTTTTTACTATTGTCAACAAGACAGAAGGCCTTTTATCATATGGCATACTGTTTATTCGCGGGGACATCACGAATTTTCTTATACCTCTGGCGATCATGTCCTTGCTGGCATTCAGCGGTTTTTTAGCAGTGCTACATATCTCTCCTTCTACTTTTAAAATAAGGACATAAAAAACCAATGACAACTAATTTATATTCTGCCAAGAGCAGTACGGGAGATGAATTATATCTGGAACATACAGATAAAATTGGTTCTTTCTTACGCAATGGAGAACGACCGCAGCTTTGCCATTATAACCTGTCATATAGGTTACGCCATAATTAATATCAGTTGGCCCAGCATTAAGGCTGGGCTACTGCTAAGGGACTGTATGAGATAAATAAAATTGAGGGATTGAAATAGCTGCGTGTGCTGAAGAGACAGATTTGAGCAGATACAAAATAAGAAGAAGCAAATGCATAGATGATGAATTATTGATCAGGCTTTTCCGCATGGCATAGTAAGCAAGGATATCGGCCAGTACGATACCTGCTGCCACCGGTGTATTTACTGCTATGCCAGCAATTCTCCGAAATCCGCATGCTCAAATTTCAAGAAATACATGATATCCAATAAAGATGATGAATCGATACTTATAATATAAGACCCAATTTTCCGGCTCCCAAAATGAACCATTTAATAAAATATGACAATATATGAGTGACGGGTTTATATTGAAGTCTTAAATCTTGCTGAAAGGGGATATAGTTTGAATACCTCAGATATAAACGAGCTTGTGGAGCTGCATGGTAAAGCAGTCTATGGATTTTGCCATAAGCTGGCTAAAAATATAAACGATACAGACGATTTGTATCAGGAAACCTTTTTAAAAGCAATGGAATTAAGGTATAAATTCAATAAAAGCATCAATTAGCATTTACTTTTATCGTGGCTGTTATTTTTCTGATCATGACCGCAACAGCTTTTGCAGTCTGGCGGCTTCTTACGCCTGAAGAAGTTGCTGAGCACTTTGATGATGTACCGCTTGCCATTGCATTTGAAGGCGAGGATGCAATCAAAATAAACAAGTCTGTAAGTTCCGGCGGATATCATTTTACCCTTTTAGGAATTGTTTCGGGAGAAGGTTTGAACGGCATAAAAAGTTCCGTACATGATATATACCCGGACAGGACCTATGCTGTAATATCAATAGAAAAAGAAGATGGCAGCATGATTCCTGGTTTTGGGGATAAGGATTCTGAATCAAAATTTTTTATTTCCCCATTAATCAAGGGTCAAAAGCCATGGCTGGTGAATATAGCTTCCATGAACGGCGGTTACAGAGAATGCGTGATAGATGGAGTCATGTACAGACTGATTGAATGCGATGGAATAGAAATGTTTGCAGACAGAGGTCTCTATCTTTGTATCAATTCAGGCACATTCTACGATATTGACGCATTCATTTATGACGAAAGATCAGGTGAAATCACACCTAATCCGGATTATAAAGGAATTAACATAATTTTTGATCTGCCCCTCGATATAAACAAAGCCGACCATAAAAAGGCTGATGAGTATTTAAAGGAACTGCTGGAACCGGAAGATGATACAGCCGGTGTTGATCATGAAGAACCAATTATAGACATAGAAAAAGAATTTGAAAATGGTGCTGTAATACCAGAATCAATAAAAGAGGTCACTTTTGATGAGAAGGGTATGGCGTATTATGAATATGGAGGTTCCAAAGTTGGTTTGTCAATTGAACATTTTTTCAAAGAGGGAGAAACAGGTGTATGGAAAAATACCGCGGTCTTTGGAAGTGATGAAGAAAGGATTTTGGTTCAAATCATGAAGGATGAGAATGGTGTAATTACAGGCAGGGCAATAAAGTTGAAATAAGCTGCAGCCAGGAGCAGGGAAAAGAACTGATATGGGCAAGTCCGAAACAGAAACTTATATGGAATATGCAGATAAAATTTACTAATAAAAAATCAAAAAGCAAAACCGCCTGTTCTTCCGAACAAGCGGTTTTGTAACTGGTTGCGGAGGCGGGATTTGAACCACACGACCTTCGGGTTATGAGCCCGACGAGCTACCAGACTGCTCCACTCCGCGACGTCAATTTTTTAGTGCCCTATTAGTATAGCACCGTCATTTTATAATTTCAAGTATTTTTTTGTGTACACCACAACTTTCCATTGGTATTATGACCTGCTATTGAATCCAGTTATCTCATGCTTTTCAGAACCACTGAAAATAGTAGTAATTTTATACCTTCATGAATAGTATTATAGTCTTGGGACATATATGGCTGCTTGCATAGTAATATTTCCCAACCTGTAAATACAAATATAATGCAGGTTTAATAATAAATCAAAAACTGGATATATTATGTGTGTTGTCTGTGGTAAGTTGTTCCATTGCTTGTAAACGGAGTGTACTGTTGATATAATAGACTGTGCGGTTGGAACAAATATACATATACTAATAGTATAGCCTTGATTTGTGTCAGGGCATATAGACAGAAACAGGCTTAATCGCTGAAAAAGCGAACGGAGGAACCAATCTTATGGGGTTAATCCATGCAAATGGTAGGGGTACCTATTACCCGCACCCGTCAGCTAACTCCGGAAGCCTTAAATAGGAGGAACAACATGGAACGACATAAAAAGATAAACACACCATTTTTATTGCTGATCCTGCTTTTCATGCTTTCGCAAACAGCCTTTGCTCTCTCTGCAACAATATCCTATGACAGCATGGCAGGAAATGTGCAGGGAAATATTACGGAAGAAAAAAGTTTAAATATAAATATAGAAAACCAAAGAACAGATAATAACGATCAGACAGCTTCGTTCACTGATTCCTCCTCATCTCTGGCAGCAACCTCCGGTAACACAGATATCTTTCAATCAGAACCCATTCCTGCAGCCACAGCCAATATCGATCTTAATGAGACAGAAATAGTAATTGATCCTGAAATTAATAAAATCGTACCGGCTGCTATGATTGCTCTGGCCGATGAGCCCAAATCAGAAATAAAATCTGAAGTCAGGTATGTAAATGCCGACAAGCTCAATGTAAGAGAGAAGCCCACAAAAGACAGCAATTTGATTACCAGTATAACAAGAGGAGATAAGGTCACCTATTACGAAACAGTGGGCGAATGGGCAAGGATCACGACCTCGACAGATAAAAATGGATATGTATTGGCTGAGTATCTGGTTGACAGTGCTGACAAGACTATAAAGCCAGTGGTCAAATATGTAAATGCCGACAAGCTCAACGTAAGGGAAAAGGCCACAAAGGACAGTAAACTGATAACCAGTATAACAAGAGGGGATAAGGTCACCTATTACGAAACGGTGGGAGAATGGGCCAGGATTACTACCTGGAAAGATCAGAAGGGATATGTACTGGCCAAGTATTTGGTCAGCAGTGCCGACAAAGTTGAGAATACCGTTTCCAGAAGCGCGACCACTTCAGGCAAAACTGAAGCAGCGCAGCCTTTGAGTACGGAAGGCCAGACGCTGGCAGACAAGATAGTAGAATATTCAAAAACACTTCTTGGCGTTCCCTACGTGTGGGGCGGGCATTCCACAAAGGGATTCGATTGCTCAGGATTTACACAATATGTTTTTGCCAAATTCGGGATCAAGCTCCCAAGTTCTTCATATGCCTATGCTTCGATAGGAACAAAAGTATCCCGCTCAGAGCTTCAGAAAGGCGACATACTTCTCTGGGATACCGAGAAAAATGGTACAGTAGGCCATGTGGGCATTTATATTGGAAACGGTATGTTTATCCATGCATCCTCTTCGAAGAAGAAAGTTGTTACAAGATCGCTTGCTACGTACAGTGAAAAATATCTGGGAGCCAGAAGAGTAATAAAGTGATTCACACAATTTGACAATTTGAACAAGGAAAAATATAATAAGATTGAAATTAAATATAGGATTGAATGAAGGTTACGGAAGATACCCGAAAGGGAGCCGAAGAAGCAAGTTCAAGGGGTGGAATGATCTTGAATGAAACTTTCAGGCAAAAAGACCGTAACCGGACAATACTCTGAAGAGCCGATCGGCACCGAAGGAGCAATTTCCCTAATGCATAAATCAGTGGATCAGCTGATATTTTTACTAGGGACAAGAATCTCTCAGGTAAGTGACAGGGTGATTAGCCACATTGTGGTTAATGCCCTTTTTTATTTATTTATCGGGAGGATAAGCATATGGACAGAAAAACCCCTTTGTATGATGTTGAGAAAGCTTTGGGAGCGAAATTCACTTCTTTCGGAGGCTGGGAGCTTCCCGTTTCATACTCGGATATTCTGAAGGAGCATCATGCGGTAAGAAATGCCGCCGGCCTGTTCGACGTATCCCACATGGGTGAGATAATGGTCAAAGGCAAGGATGCTCTTTCTTTTATAAACAAGCTAATAACCAACGATATAGTTCCTGTTCCGCAGAACAAGATCCTGTATTCTCCCATGTGCTATGAAAACGGTACCGTTGTGGATGATATCCTGATTTACAAAATCTCTGATACAGAACTTCTTTTGATCGTTAACGCAAGCAATACCGACAAGGATGAGGAATGGATAAGATCGCATCAAACCGGGGATGTTACCATAGAAAATGTTTCAGACAGGTTTGTGCAGCTGGCATTGCAGGGACCGGAATCTGAAGCCATCATAAGAAAACTCTTAAAGGATGAAAATACGGAGCTTCCAGGGTTCTACTGGTTCACCGAGACTACTCTTTGCGGTAATGACGGACTTTCACCCATCAGGGTCCTGCTGTCAAGAACCGGATACACTGGAGAAGACGGGTTTGAAATATATTTATGGCTTCCGGAGGATGGCGGACAAACAGCTGAAAGGCTTTGGAACTGCATACTTGAAGCCGGAAAAGAGAACGGGATCGTACCTGCCGGATTGGGAGCAAGAGATACCCTGCGCCTTGAGGCGGCTCTGCCTCTTTACGGACATGAGCTGTCTGACAGTATAACTCCACTTGAAGCCGGACTGAAGACATTTGTCAAGCTCAATAAAGATGATTTTATCGGCAAAGACGCTCTGGCTTCACAATATGAGCGGGGACTTAAAAGAAAGATATATGGATTTGAAATGGTGGACAGAGGCATTCCCAGAAATGGTTACGAGGTTGTGAGAGAAGGGAGGAAAATCGGCTATGTGACCAGCGGAGGTCCTCTTCCCAGCCTTGGCATAAACGGGGGACTGGCATTGCTCGATGATACCGGATTATCATCCGGGGATACGATTAAGATCATGATCCGTGACAGGGCTTGCGGGGCTAAGATCGTCCCCGTTCCTTTCTACGGAAAGAAATATAAAAAATAAGGGTATATTTTCGGAGGTTTTTTATGGGAACAGGAGAAAATCTTTATTATTCAAAAGATCATGAATGGGTAAGAGTCGATGGAAATAATGCGTATATCGGCATTACCGACTATGCGCAGGATTCACTGGGAAGCATCGTTTACGTTGAGATGCCCAGGACAGGCAAAGCTGTTTCCAAAGGACAGGTATTAGGTGTGGTTGAGTCGGTAAAGGCTGCCGCCGATGTCTATTCTCCCGTATCAGGGACAGTGACAGAGATCAATGAGGCCTTGGCAGACAACCCCGGGCTGATCAATGAAAACCCCTATGAAAACCATATAGCCGTTGTAAGCCTGGACGATCCGGCTGAACTGTCGCAGCTTATGAATAAGCAGCAGTATGAGGAGTATACAAAGGGAGCGTGAACATTTTGAAATCATCCTATATTCCAATGACCGGAGAGCAGCAGGATGCAATGCTTGCCGCTGTCGGGGTCAATTCGGTGGAAGAGCTTTTTTCAGCCATACCGGAAGAGTTAAGGCTGAAGGAAGATCTGGATATTCCGGCACCTTTGTCAGAATATGAACTAAAGAAGCATATGATGGCTCTTTCTCAGCAGAATTTTGATTCCAGCTGGAATCTTTGCTTTCTGGGAGCAGGTATATACGATCATTTTATACCTTCGGCCGTTAAGCATATTACTTCAAGGCAGGAGTTCTATACCGCCTACACGCCTTATCAGCCTGAAATAAGCCAGGGTGTGCTTCAGTCTATTTTTGAGTATCAAACAATGATTTCTGAGCTTAGCGGGATGGATGCCGCCAACGCTTCCCTTTATGACGGTGCTACTGCGCTTTATGAGGCAGTTTTGCTTGCTGTAAGACACACCGACAGGAAAGAGGTATTGATCGCGCGGAGCGTTAACCCTGAATACCGCAAGGTTCTTTATTCAGGTCTCAAATATTCTGGGATAATCATTAAGGAAATTGAGTTCTATACCAGTACCGTTGAGGATAAAAAGAGCGGGACATTGGATTTTGACCGGCTTCAGTCTGAGATCAATGAAAACACTGCGGCTGTTGTCATTCAATCTCCCAATTTCTTTGGCATCATTGAGGACATAAAATCAGCATCACAAAAGGCTAGAGAAGCCGGAGCCCTTATGATCGCCGTATGCGATCCGATATCGCTGGGAGTGCTCGAATCACCCGGAGCATTGGGGGCCGACATTGCCGTAGGAGAAGCACAGCCCCTGGGGAATCCTATGAATTTCGGAGGACCGCTTCTGGGATACTTTGCGGTAAAAAGCCCGTATATACGGCGCATGCCCGGCAGGATAGCGGGCCAGACCACCGATTCGGAAGGAAGACGGGGATTCGTCCTGACGCTTCAGGCGAGGGAACAGCATATCAGACGTGAGAAGGCAACCTCGAACATATGCACCAATCAGGCTCTCTGTGCACTTACAGCTACGGTATATCTTTCCCTTATGGGCAGGAAGGGGCTGAAAGAGGTCGCCAGACAATGCATCGATAAATCCTATTATACATACAGGGCACTTTTGGAGAGCGGACAGGCAGATAAAGTCTTTAATGCTCCGTTCTTCAGAGAATTCGTTGTGAAACCCAAAACAGATCCCGAACTGCTGAATGATGTGCTTTTGGCTGAGGGTATAATAGGAGGCTACGATTTGTCAAAAGAATATCCTGAGCTTGAGGGATGCTGGCTTGTAGCAGTGACCGAAAAAAGAACAAAGGATGAAATCGATATGTTTGTCAGGAAAGTCAGCAGTATTTGTCAGGGAGGGCTCCAGAAATGATCAGAGATGAAAGGCTGATATTTGAAAAATCGGTGCCAGGACGTATCGGATTTACCTTACCTGCAAATGATGTGCCCGAAGTGGATCTTACAGAGACATTCGGTGAAGGGGTGCTCAGAAGTTCCGGGCCGGAGATACCCGAGGTCTCTGAAGTTGATGTCATAAGGCATTATACGAATCTGTCCAGAAGAAATTACGGGGTGGATTCGGGATTCTATCCTCTCGGCTCGTGCACCATGAAGTATAATCCCAAGATAAATGAAGATATAGCATCGATCGACGGTTTTTCACAGATGCATCCTCTTCAGAATCCCATGAGCGCTCAGGGCTGTCTTGAGATATTTTACAGGATGGACAAATACCTTGCGGAGATCCTTGGAATGGAAAGGGTAACTCTCCAGCCTGCTGCAGGAGCCCAGGGAGAGATGACCGGCCTGATGATCATAAAGGCCTACCATATGTCCCGCTATGATGAAAAGCGCGTAAAAATTATTGTCCCGGACTCGTCGCATGGTACTAATCCGGCCTCTGCCGCCCTTGCAGGGTTTGAGGTCGTTCAGATACCTTCTGACGAAAAGGGCTGTGTCGATATGACCGCTCTTGAGGAAATACTTGATGATACCGTGGCGGGGCTCATGCTTACCAACCCCAACACTCTGGGACTGTTCGAGGAGAATATACTTAAAATATCCGAAATGGTTCATAAATGCGGCGGACTTTTGTATTACGACGGAGCCAATATGAACGCCATCATGGGCATTGCCCGCCCGGGGGATATGGGCTTTGACATAGCACATGTCAATCTCCATAAGACTTTTTCGACCCCGCACGGCGGAGGCGGGCCCGGCTCAGGACCTATTGGAGTGGTCAAAGAGCTTGTACCCTTCCTGCCCGTTCCGGTGATCGAAAAGCAGGATGATTACTATGTTCTTGATTATGACAGGCCTCTCTCGATAGGTAAGGTCAAATCTTTTTACGGCAATTTTTCTGTAGTGCTTAAAGCGTTCAGCTATATCATGATGATGGGGCCTCAGGGACTTAAGAGCGCTTCACAGGCGGCAGTCCTGAATGCCAATTATATCAGGAAGAAGCTTGAGGACCTGTATGATATCCCGTATAACAGGATCTGCATGCATGAATTCGTACTGTCTGCGGACAGACAGGCACAAAAAGGGGTAACGGCTCTGGATATAGCAAAGAACCTTCTGGACGAAGGATACCATCCGCCTACGGTTTATTTCCCGCTGATCGTACATGAGACCATGATGATAGAGCCTACCGAGACAGAGAGTCCGGAGACCCTCGATGCGTTCGTCGAAACCATGCGACGCATCGCACAGCTGGCTGAAACAGATCCTGAAGGTTTGAAGCATGCACCCAAAAACACATATGTCACAAGACTTGATGAGGTTAAAGCAGCAAGGAATCCTGTTTTAAGGTGGAGACCATAAGTGAGTTTAGGGGAAAAATGAATCAAGTCCCTTGATTCATTCGACTTTTACTCATTTATATTAACGTATAGGAATGAGTAAAAGTCTCCGTCCCCTCGACTTACTCGGCTCAGCTGAAAAAAATTTGTAATATTTTTGTCAAAATAATGAACCAGGTTGGAAATAGCTACGTCTATATTAGAGGTAGCTATTTCCATGTGACATTTTTGTAATTGAATCGAACAAATACATATGATATAAGAATAACCAAATAGTACTAATGACAAGCAGGAGTGTGTGATGGACCAAAAAGTTAAGATAATCACTACCGATATACTTAATCCCTGGATAAATCTTGCCCTGGAGGAATATTTCCTGGAGAGTCTTCCCAAAAATCATGTTATTCTTTTCCTCTGGCAGAATAAAGATACCGTGGTTATCGGGAGAAACCAGAATCCCTGGACCGAATGCAATCTTGCAAAAATGGAGGAGGACAACATACGTCTGGCTCGCAGGATAACAGGAGGAGGAGCGGTTTTTCACGATATCGGCAACCTTAATTTTTCATTCATTTTAAACAGAGATATCTATGATGTCGGCCGGCAATGCGGAGTAATAATCAACTGTCTTAAAAGATTAGGTATAAATGCCTGCAAAAGCGGAAGGAATGACATGACGGTCGATGATAAAAAGTTTTCAGGCAATGCCTTTTGTTTCAGGGGACAAAATGCTCTGCATCATGGCACGATTCTGATCAAAGCCGATAAGGAGAGGATGTCAAGATACCTGACCGTATCCACTGATAAAATCAAATCTAAAGGGATAAATTCAGTAAAAAGCCGTGTGATCAACCTTGCTGAGATAAAACCTGATCTTACGCCGGATATGGTTAAGAGAGAGATCATAACAGCATTCCAGGAAGAATATGGTTCTGCGGCAGAAACAGTCGAGTTAAGTGCCGGAAACAAGGATATGTGGCCTGATGACCCGTCTTTCAGGGAGCTGATGAGAAGGAACGGTTCCTGGGAATGGTGTTACGGGGAAGCTCCTGAATTTGATATTACGCTTAAGAACAGATTCCCCTGGGGTGGAATCGAGATCTGCCTCAAGCTTGACGAAGGTATGATAAAGAAGGCGGAAGTCTATTCCGACGCCCTGTGTGAAGAGATAATAAGTGAACTTCCCGGCCTTTTCATAAATTCAAGGCTTGGCAGTGAACTGTTACAAAAACTTAATAATAGTAAAATAGCCATGAGCAATCTTCTGAAAGATAATGATATTAAGGATATTGTGCTTGATGATCTGGCAAAATGGCTTGAAAACGAATTCTAATAGCAGTAAGGATACCGACATATATATTTAGGGTACAGACCCCTCTGCCGGGTTACTGTATCAAAATGAAGGAGATACATATGTCCGCAATTATTACACTGGATAATGTCTATCGGGTCTATCGAATGGGTAATGAAAAAATCATGGCTGTCAACGGCATCAGCCTGGAGATCAATGAAGGTGAGATCTGCTGCCTTCAGGGACCGTCTGGTTCAGGCAAGTCGACTCTCCTGCATCTGATGGCGGGACTCGAAAAGCCGACCAAGGGCTCCATTACGATAGGCAAAACAAGGATCGACCTTCTGAGCGAAAATCAACTGGCTCTGTTCAGACAGAAGCATGTTGGCTTCATCTTTCAGAATTATTATCTTATACCGACCCTGACCGCGCTGGAAAATGTAGCGCTGCCATTGACCTTTTGCGGCGTTCCCAGAAAAAAGAGACTGAAAAGGGCAAAGGAGCTTCTGGAGAGCGTAGGTCTGAAGGACAGGATGAGACACAAGCCTTCCGAAATGAGTGGTGGTCAGCAGCAGAGGGTAAGTATAGCCAGGGCTTTTGCAAATAACCCGAAAGTCATATTTGCCGATGAGCCTACGGGCAACCTTGATACGACCACGACCTATGAAATGATGAATCTGATGACCGAAATGGCCAAAACCTGGAATCAGACAATGGTGATCGTAACCCACGATCTGGAAATAACAACATATGCTTCGCGCATTATAAAGATCCGCGACGGGAAAATAGAAAAGATTGAGAATGGAAGGGATTTGAATGATGAAAAAATCGATGCTTAAGAAAACTTTATTCAGTTTGTTGTTGATGATCTTTTTCTTTACCGCCATCTTGCCAATGGCAGGTTTTGATACCGCGGCGTTTGCTGTAGGGCCGGGTCAACCCGATATAGATGTTATGCTGAAGGAATATGTGGAGCTGAAAGCGGGAGAAACCGGTAATCTCGTTTTGACATTCAAGAACAACAGTACTACGACTTCAGCAAGAAGTTTATATTTCATTCCGGATTATCAGAATGACAAAGACAGGATTTTTACAGAAATAAAGCCTGTAACCGAAATGCCTGTAAAATATCTGACCTCTTATGACGGAAAGGCTGATATAGAGATATCGGTAACAGTTGATAAGTTTGCTCAGGAGGGCTTCCATACCTTGCCGTTCAAGCTGAAATACAGCTATTCGGTTCCCGAACCGCCATATTCGGTCGAAACTATCGTGGAAATGTCGGTCGATGTGATGATTAAAAATGATAAAAGAAGAGCCAAGCTGGTCCTGGAATCAGATGCAAGTGCTTTAGCAACTGCGGGAGGCATTTTCGAGCTTCCGGTCACTCTTAAAAATGATGGTGATTTTGTTGCAAAGGATATAAAAATATCTCTTAAGGGACTGTCTCAGGATACTTTTTCAGTGGTTTCAGGGAGCGGGAAGTATAATTTTGACAGCCTCAAGGGTAAGGAGACCAAAACATTAAAATATTCACTCAGAGCATCGTCATCATTTAAAACAGGAAGTTATCCACTCCACTTCTCTTTGGAATATACCGATGAAAGAGGAAATGCTTTCAGTGAAGAACAGGAGCTATGGATACCCGTTTCAGGAAGCGGCGGAACAGGAACGGTATTTGAAGTGCTTGAAATAACGCCTTCCAAAACTACTGTCAAGCCTGAAGATGTTTTTGACGTAACCGTGAAGGTCAAAAACAGCGGAGCATATGATTCGGGACAGGTAAAGATCACGGCTGAAGGAACCTCGGCGCTGCTGCCGGTTTCGCAAAACCTGCATATTGTCCAGAGCATCAGGAAGGGCGAAACAAAGGTCATTACTTTTAAATTCCAGCCCCATCCCGAAGCCCAAAGAGGAGGCGTTCCCATAACTATTAAGGTGGAGCCGGTCGATGGCAACGACGGAACAGCCATTTCCCAGGCAATTTCGGTGTTTGTGGATGCAGAAACGTCAGGCGTAGATGATCCGAAAAAAAACATTCCCAAATTGATAATAAAAAGCTATTCATCAGATCCCACACTTGTCAATGCGGGCGAAAACTTCACACTCACTATGCAGTTTTTAAACACCCACTCCACCAGGGAGGTCAGAAATATCAAAGGCAGCTTCTCGGTAACCGAAGGCTCCAATGAAACAGGCAATGTATTTACTCCCGTGGGAAGCAGCAATACCTTTTACATAGACAAGATCAGCCCGCAGAATACGGCTGAGTGGAATGTTACCCTGTATACCATTCCGGATGCCAAATCCAAGACTTACACAGTAACCATCTCCTTTGAATATGAGGATGATCTTGGAACATCTCACACAGCTTCCGAGATAATAGGAATACCTGTATATCAGCCTTCAAGGTTCGAGGTTTCGGAGATCTCGCTTCCGTCTGATACCTTTATGGGCCAGCCCATCTATACCATGTTTGAGATGTATAATTTGGGCAAGACAGAGATATACAATGTGAAGCTTCGTGTGGAAGGGGATTTTGACGCTCAGCCCAAGAGCAATTACTTTGGCAATTTCGAATCCGGAAGAGTGGAATACTTTGAGCTTAATCTTATTCCCATGACTGTTGGCCAGGCGTCCGGACGTATCATATTCCAATATGAGGATGCAAGCGGAGAGGTCCATGAGGTTGTTAAGGAGATCTCCATGAATGTCATGGAAATGATGATGCAGGATGACGGCTTCCCGGTTGATGGCCCCATCGGCAAGCCGGGAATTCCGGGAATGGAAGAGCATCCTGCTAAAAGCTTTTTCCAGAGTGTTTGGTTCTATGTCATAATCGGCGTTGTAGTTGTTGCAATCGTTGTTGTAATAATCCTGATTGCACGCAAGCGCAAAAAAAATAAGGAGTTTGATTTTTAATGAAGCTGGGGGACACTCTTTTTCTGAGTATTAAGAATCTGTGGCGCCGCAAGCTTCGAACCATCCTGACTGTTCTGGGTGTTATGATAGGTTGTTGTGCTATTGTTGTCATGCTTTCTCTGGGTATTGCCATGGAAAGGAATTTCATGACCCAGGTAAACCAGATGGGCGATATAATGCAGATAAACATCTATAATTACAACTGGGGAGGGAAAACACCTGAAGGGAAGGATGTCCCGCCCCTGGACGATGATATGCTGGCCTATATTGAAACAATAAAGGGCGTTCAGGCGGTTACCCCGGTAATCAATTTGAATGTTAAGATGATGGCGGGCAAGTATGTTGGCTATGTCAACATCATAGGCATTAAGGCTGGAATGTTCAGGCTTCTTGACATACCTGTCATTGAAGGCCGTCCTTTGGAGGAGGGCGACACCGACCATATGGTCGTGGGCAAGTATGTAGCCCGGAACTTCTATAATCCAAAAGCAACCCGCTTCCGCTGGGAGCCTGCTCCCGAGGGCTTCAACCTGATGGAGGAAAAGCTGACCATAAGCTGGGATATGAACTATGGTGAAAAACCCGTACCGGGAATGTCCCAGCCAAAGGTCAAGGCAAAGCCGGTCAAGGTCGAGGCAGTGGGGATAGTAGGACGAAGCGGCTATTCTGAATACGACTATTCAGTAATAATGCCCTTTGAGACAGTTTTGAAGTATCAGAAGGAAATGGAGAAATGGAACAAACAGAACGGCGGGTCGAATGGCGGCGGAATAAGAGGCGGAATAATATATAAAAGTGCGATTGCTGTTGCTGCAGGGATAGGTGGCAGCAATGATTCCGACAAGGGTTATGAACGTGTTATTATCAAGGCCGCACATATAAATGATGTTGTCAACATTATCGATGAAATTGAAGAGATCGGATATATGTGTGACAGCCCGATACAGATGCTTGAAAGCATGAAACAGCAAACAGCCGGCCTGCGCCAGATCCTGCTTGGCATAGGCATTATGTCCTTTATAATCGCTGCCATAGGCATAGCCAATACTATGTATATGTCCATTTATGAGCGCACTCGCGAAATTGGCATAATTAAGGTTATAGGTGCAAGATTAAAGGACATCAGGCGGCTCTTCATGCTGGAAGCCGGGTGGATAGGCGTATTTGGAGGCATTCTTGGAGTTGGGCTGAGCTATCTTTTGTCCTTCCTGTTAAACAAGTTCAATGTAAATCTTGGGGGTGCTGAAATATGGACCCCGGAAGGGATAGTAAAGCTCAAATCGTCATATATACCAATTTGGCTCACTGCGGCGGCTTTTGTCTTTGCACCCATTGCAAGCCTGATGGCAGGGCTACTGCCCTCACGAAGGGCTATGAAGCTGAGTGTCATGAAAGCCCTCAGGCAGGATTAGTATTGCAAGTCAGATAAAATAGGGTAGAATAGAATTAACCAAAAATTGCAGACAGGAGACTATCGTGAGTTCTGATCTTATCATCATGGGCGGCGGTCCTGCCGGATATCATGCCGCTCTTGTTGCAGCAAACAATGGATTGAAGGTTTCTCTTTTTGAAGCAAAGAGGCTTGGGGGAACATGCCTTAACGAAGGTTGCATTCCCTCCAAGTTCCTTTTGCATACGGCAAAGGTTTTTGAATATGGTAAGGATGCCGCGCGATACGGAGTCATGGCCGAAGGGGTCAAAATCGATCACCAGGCTGCCATGAAGAGCAAGGACAGAATCGTAAGAGCGCTTTGCCAATCCATAAACGACAGTCTCAAAAAGCAGGGAGTAAATATCATTCCGGAAAAAGCCGTAATATCAGGAAAAGAAGACGGTTTATTCCGCGTAGATTCAGAGAACCATTCCGAAAAAAGCAGCAGACTCCTGATCTGTACCGGTTCTGAAAGCGCAATTCCTCCAATAAAAGGGATCAATGAAGCGCTGAAAAAAGGTTTTGCGATAACATCCACTGAGATCCTTTCACTGAGCGAGGTCCCAGAAAGGCTTCTGGTACTCGGCGGCGGCATCATTGGCCTTGAGATGGCACAATATTATTCAGCTGCCGGAAGCTCGGTAAAAGTGATCGATATGCTGGACCATATAGGCGGGAATATCGATTTGGAGCTGTCCCAGATATTGAAGCGAGAAATGGAAAAGAAGGGGATAGAGTTTATTCTGGGAGCCAGGGTCAAGGCAGTGAACGACAATGGCCTTGAGGTCGAAACAGATCAAGAAACCAGGCTGATCGAAGGGGACAAGGTGCTTGTAAGCACCGGAAGGAAGCCCAGGATCAGGAATATGGGATTCGAAAACATAGGCCTGGATATTTCCGCTGGAAGGATCGAAACCAACGAATATATGGAAACCAATGTGGAGGGCGTATATGCCGCCGGGGATGTAAACGGCAGGTACATGCTTGCTCACACTGCATACAGGGAGGCAGAGGTGGCTGTTTCCAATATCCTGGGGAAGAAGGAAACCATGAATTATGGTGCTATCCCTTCTGTAATATACACAAACCCGGAAGTTGCCTGGGTCGGAGAAACAGAAGACAGCCTGAAGGAAAAAGGCGTGGATTTTGCCGGCATAAAGCTGCCCATGATGCTTAGCGGCAGGTATGCGGTGGAAGGCGGTACTCCGAGGGGTATGATCAAATGCTCAAAGGACAGGGCTACCAACACCTTGCTTGGGGTGCACGCCATCGGGAACGGAGCTTCGGAATTTATCTTCGGAGCCGTTATGGCCATAGAGCACGGTTTGACGACAAATGAGCTTGGCAAAACGGTATTTCCGCATCCTACTGTCAGTGAGATCCTAAGAGAAAGCTTCAACCTGCTGTAGTATGTTACAAAAATATTTCATTTACTAAAACAATTGATTCTTGAGAATTTTTGTTATATTATACTATATGTTTGATTATATTCTTATGGAAGGAGGTCGTGAAATGTTTACAGAAAAGTTGATGAATGATACCAGATTAATATTGGAAGGAAGGTTAAACATTGTCGCGGCCGCCAACCTCTCATCCATTGCCCACCGCGGCAGAAAATAGTTCTCACTCTTTAATCCAAACCTTGCATTCAATATACGAATCTGGCCGGACAAATTTCCTGCCACAGTTTATGTTGTCCTGGGGACTTTGTATTCGGGGACGAACCGTTATTTATTTGTCAATGGTCTTCAGGCATAAGGAGGATTCTTATCATGAAAAAATTCAGACTGCTGATGCAGTATTTGCATGGAAGCGGCAGAACATATATATTTGCGATAATTTCTGTTTTGCTGATGACTGTATTTTCAGCCCTTTCACCACTGATCATCAAGTTCACCGTTGATTCGGTCATAGGTGATAATCCTGTTGATCTGCCTTTTGGTTTTGACAGACTGATCGAGCAGATCGGTGGAATAGAGAGCATACGGAGCAATCTATGGGTCATTTTCGTTGTGATCGTTGCGATAACCGTGCTCCAGGGTACGTTCATGTTCCTTAAGGGGAAACTCTCGGCGGTTGCCGCCCAAACCTCTTCAAAGAGGATGAGGGACAGACTGTACAACCATCTTATGAGGCTCCCCTTTGACTATCATGTAAAGGCGCAGACAGGAGACATTATCCAAAGATGCACATCGGACATAGAAACGGTGCAGAACTTTGTGGAAAGGCAATCGGTCGATGCGATACAGATAATATTCCAGGTCATCATAGTGCTTTCGATAATGATCCCGATAAGCCTGAAATATACTCTGATATCGATCGTGCTTATACCCATAGTTTTTGTCATCACGGTCCGATTCTTCATCAATATGATGAAGATCTTCATTCAGACCGATGAGGCCGAGGGTGTGATGTCAGCAGCTCTCCAGGAAAACCTGACCGGTGTTCGGGTGGTCAAGGCCTTCGGAGCCCAGAAATTTGAGATAGAAAAATTCGATGAAAAGAATGATAAATACAGAAAGCTCAACCTGAAGATCGTAAAGCTGATGGCCGATTTCTGGGGAGGAACCGACCTTATATGCATGCTCCAGCATGCTCTGGTCCTTATAGTGGGAACATACTGGGCTACCCAGGATATCATTTCCATTGGAACCATAATAGCCTTTTCGATTTATGCAGGCATGATGGTCTGGCCTCTCAGAGGACTTGGCCAGATGATGGGATTTATGGGGCAGGCATTCGTATCTCTGGGCAGGATCAGCGAGATCCTTGATTCGCAGCCTGAAGACTACCACAAAGGCCTCAAGGATATACCGATTCAGGGTGAGATAGTATTTGACGATGTGTACTTCGAGTATGAGAAGGGCAAACCCGTTCTTGACGGCATAAGCTTCAGGATCGAAAAGGGTTCCACCGTGGCGATCCTGGGAGCCACCGGCTCGGGTAAAAGCTCTCTTGTGCATTTGCTATTCAGACTGTACGACTACCAGAAGGGGCACATAACCATTGACGGGGTTGAGCTGTCTGATATCAGCCGCGAATGGATAAGAAAGAATATAGGGATCGTTCTCCAGGAGCCATTCCTCTTTTCCAGGAGCATTTATGAGAATATAAGGATTGGAGACGATGTGAAGGATGAGGAAAAAGTTTATGAAGCTGCGCGCATAGCCTCCATCCATGATTCCATAGAGGAATTCGAAAGCGGCTATAAGACCATCGTCGGTGAAAGAGGCGTGACACTCTCGGGAGGCCAGAGGCAGCGAATAGCCATAGCCAGGACGGTGGCAAAGGATGTTCCCATACTGATATTTGACGACTCCTTAAGTGCCGTAGATACCGAAACAGACAGCCAGATCAGGCAGGCCCTGAAAGAAAGAAGCAAGGATACGACTACCATTATAATATCCCACAGGATCACCACACTGGCTGAAGCCGATAAGATACTGGTAATTGACAAAGGAAAGATCGCCGAGGAAGGCAGCCACGAAGAGCTTATCTCCAGAAACGGCATCTACAAGAGGATCTGGGAGATCCAAAGCTCTCTGGGCGAGGATATTGCTTAAAACTAATGGAAAAAGTATCACAACAAAAATGTCATTCTGAACGAAGCGAAGAATCTTACACAAATCTGTAGCTTCGCTCAGGATGACCTATTGAAAAAGTTTTACTTAGCTGACAAAAGTTTATAAAAAGATAAACGGGATTTGCTCTCACATGATGAATAAAAAGTAGGTGACACCTTTATGCATTTTGAAGAACAGGAATACAGCAAGCGCTTTGACCTTGAAACATTCAAAAGGCTGCTGGTATTCGCGAAACCTTATAAAAAAGAAATAATTGTTTTGATAATACAAATGGTCTTATTGGCTCTGGTCGATGCAGTCTTTCCTAAGCTCAACCAGTATGCCATAGACTTGTTTGCGGTAAATCACAGTCTTGACGGTTTCTGGATCTACTGCCTCATAGCTCTGGGGCTGGTGGTGTTCCAGGCTGCCAACGTAAGGCTCATGATACTCAACGCGGGCAAGGTGGAGAACAGTATACCGTATGATATAAGGAAAGCCGCTTTCAACAAGCTGCAGGAGCTTTCCATCGCCTACTGCGACAGGACCCCGGTAGGCTGGATCATGGCGCGTCTGACCTCTGACGTAAAAAGGCTCGGAGTGACCTTATCATGGCATCTGGTCGATTTCTTCTGGTCTATTTTCCTGATCGTCATTATGACTGTCATGATGCTGATAACCCATGTCGGTTATGCGCTTCTGGTCTTGTCTGTAGTACCTTTTCTGGTCATCATAAGCATGATATTCCAGAAAATAATCCTGCATAATTTCAGAAAAGCCAGAAGGCTCAACTCCCAGATAACTGCAGGCTTCAATGAAGGCATTACGGGAGCGAAGACCATTAAGTCCTTAAGCATTGAAGGACATATGCTGAATGAGTTTAAGGATCTGACCTCCGAGATGAAAAACTTCACGGTAAAAGCCGCCACCATCTCATCGATCTATACGCCGATAATTCTGTTTCTGGGAAGTATAGCCACAGGCCTTGTCCTCTGGAAGAGCGGTGCGCAGATCGGAGAGAATGCCATAAGCTACGGAACCATAGTTGTCTTCAGTTCCTATGCTGTACAGTTCTTTGAACCTGTCAAGCAATTTGCCAGGGTGTTCACGGAGCTTCAGTACACCCAGGCTTCTGCCGAGAGAGTCGTGACTCTGCTGGATACGGAAAACGACATTGTGGACAGCCCCGAGGTTACGGAGCGTTTCGGTCAAATGTTCGATTCCAACCGTGAAGAGTGGCCGAAGTTCGTTGGAGATATCGAATTCAGGAATGTCACCTTCCGCTATAAGGAAGGCGGAAACATCCTTGAAAACTTCAATCTCAAAATCAAAGCCGGCGAGACCATTGCACTTGTCGGGGAGACAGGATCGGGGAAAACTACCATCGTCAACCTGGCCTGCCGTTTTTACGAACCGACTGAGGGAAGCATACTGATCGACGGATTGGATTACAGGGAAAGGCCTCTGCTCTGGGTTTATTCAAACATAGGATACGTTCTTCAGGAGCCTCACCTGTTCAGCGGAACCGTAAAGGAGAATATTGCATACGGCAGACAGAACGCGACCATGGAGGACATTATCGAAGCTGCGAAGATAGTCAATGCCCACGACTTCATCATGAATCTTGAAAAGGGTTATGACACTGAGGTGGGAGAGAGGGGAAGCCGTCTTTCCACCGGCCAGAAGCAGCTGATTTCTTTCGCCCGGGCCATATTGTCCGATCCGGGTATGTTCGTGCTGGATGAGGCGACATCATCTGTAGACACAGAGACCGAACATCTGATACAGGATGCCCTGCATAAGGCTCTGGCGGGCAGGACCAGCTTTATCATAGCTCATAGGCTTTCCACAATAAGATCTGCAGACAGAATCCTGGTTATCGACAAGGGCAGGATCATCGAAGAAGGCAACCATAAACAGCTGATCAGGAAGAAGGGCTATTACTACAGGCTCTATACGAACCAGCTGATCGAAGAACAGGGGAAAATGGCTTTTGAAGCATAATAAAATATCGTAAGATCGTTATCTTAAAAATACTAACCGCGGGGCAGGAGCTTCTGTTTGTTGAGGAGAAGATTCTGCTCCGCTTCATTATATGCCTTTTCAAAATCATTATCAATGTTTGCCTGGGCAAATCCCCAGCTGAAGCTGATGGTATAAGGCTTCTTCAAAGTGCTGTTCAGCTCGTCCAGAGCTTTGATAAACCGTTTGGCAATTGCTCCTGTAGGATCTTTATGGACGTTTTTGACCAGAAGCACATATCGTTCACAGTATTGATGGGATAAGAAGTCATCGTCTCTTATGGATTTGCTTAGGATGCCTGAAACACAGGAAATTACGAACTCCCCTTCGCTGAAGCCATAGCGGGCATTTATCTCGTTAAAGTTATCGATCTCCGCGATGATCAGCACATATTCACCTTTGCTTCCCCCGCGGCTCTGAAGCATGTTCGATGCCAGGTGGCGTATGTTGATGAGCTTGTTAAGGTTATCCTTAACATTAAGTTCATTTAATCGCCTGTTGGATATCATCAGGCTTTCGTGGGCGTCGGCGATCTCCTTTTCCAATCGTTTTTGCTCATTTATGGCATAAAGGTACGCAAAGTGCTGGCTTAGCTCCAAAGCCAGGTCATCAATGAATGAAGCCATGGAATCGGATATGGAAATGAACAAAAAGCCGTACTGAAATAATGGCTTGATGACCATCGGCTCTCTTATTTCGTGCATAATATGCCTGGGGAGTATTTCAGTCAGAGAAAAAGGCTTGGAGCATGAAACGATCTTCCCTTTCGTATAGCCGAAGAATAATGTTCCTTTCAGGGTTTCCTGGCATGCACATTTGGAAGGCTGGTCCTTCTGGATTACATAGCAATGGGTGACATTATTGTCCTCAAGATATTGGGCAAGCCTGGAGATGATCTTTTCATCGCCTGAACCTGAAATCTTTCCTCTCAGTCCGTTGAACCTTGTCCACCGACAGATAATATCATCGCCGGCCTGCAGCTTTATATCACAGCCGCAGCTTCGCCCGGGAGCGAGTTCTGGTTTGCATGAAAAGACGATGTCGTTATTGCGCTTGAAGATCTGTTCAAACAGAACAGCTGCAGATCTCCCGAATAACTGGTCAAGACGTCTGTCTACAGACGTAAGAGCCTTACTGCATACTGCCGGAAATGAATTGTTATAGCCTGATACTGCCACATCTCCGGGGACACTGATGCCATTGTCCCTGAAACACTTGATGACCGATATGGCGAGCTCATCGTCAGAGCATACCACAGCCCTGACAGAGGTGTCTTTCACAAAAGGTAAAAGCTTTCTTGCACAGCCGTATCCCGGCATATATCCGTCTGTCCCTTCAAGTATAAGATGCTGTGGAATATCGAGACCATGCTTTTCCGCTGCTCTAAAAAATGCGTTGCATCTCGACAGGTTGTCAAGATCTGACAAAGGACCTGAGACAAATGCAAAATTAGTGATTTTATGTGAAGCAAAATGCGAAATGATACTGTCGAAGCCTGATTCATAATCGAAGACAACAGACGGGATGCCTTCCAACCTGTCGCCTGCCGATACGGCCGGCTTTCCTGATCTTTTTATAACAAACTCGACCAAATCCCTGGTTTTTTTACCGGACAAAGTGCTAGTAACAATGATTATGCCGTCAAGACATTCACTTTCGATGATCCTGAATATCGAAGTTTCGGATAATTCGTCTATATCGACGCAATCAGCGTCACCGCATTCTATAACTATTAATTGTGCATTTCGGGAAGAAACTTCTTTAGAGACATATTTAACGATATTATCACACAGATCATTGTTCAATATCCCTAAAACAAGGCCGATCTTCATAACAACACATCCATAAAACCATTAATCTATCATGCAGCCTTAAGTTGTACACTCCCCCGTTTAATAATAGTTATCCTTCGGAATATTATAGCATTTTTATTACAATATTTTAAAGGAAAAATACAAAATGTAACAACATAATATAAATACCCACATTCTTTTTCTAAGCATTTTCCCAGTTGACGTCGCATGTAATAATGTCTATAATTTAAATGGTTAAATCAATAGAATTCTCTATTAGGTGAGGCTCCTATACGGACAAACGCTGCTGCCCGGAAACGTCGAGAGACGCCAATGGGTAAACAGACATTGCCGGATTAAGGTTTTGTTTAATGTAGCTGGTGTAAGCCTAAGCTGTATAGTGCCAAAGCTCAATGACGGGGGAATGATTATTATGAAAGTAATGATACATGTCCGCTCCGGCGGGCTTTTTTTGAATCTCTGAAAACTTGGATTCATGGGAAATATCTATATTGCTGCGGTGACGGAAAGAGTTTTAGTATGCGGCACCGGGCTGAATTCAGGTAACCAGAAGAGATTTTGATACCGGTGTAAGCTTTGCTGCTGACCGGGCAAATTTCATGAGAGGTGATTTTTATAGAAAGAAGGTGATTCCAATGCTGGAAATCTATAAGACACGGACCGACGGGCATGAGCTCGTGAGCCTTGATTTTATAGAAAAGGGCTGCTGGATCAATCTTGTTGCTCCCACAGAGGAAGAAATCGAATTTGTTGTAAGAAATGCTGAAATCGAGCAGAATTTCATCAGGGATGCCCTTGACGAAGAGGAAAAACCACGTATCGACGTTGACGGGGATCAGACCCTTATAATTGTCGACATACCTTATGTCTTTGAAGACGATAAGTCCATAAAGTTCGAAACCATGCCCCTGGGCCTTCTGTTGGTGCGCGATGATTATATCATCACCATCAGCGGCAAGCCGTCGTCTGTCCTTGAAAGGTTCAGAAACGGGCAGATACGCGATTTCTATACTTATAAGAAAACGCGCTTTATTCTTCAGATCCTTTATTATGTATCTACAGATTATCTGAAATACCTGAAGCATATCGACAAAAAGAGCGAGCTGCTTGAAAACTCGCTCCATAAGTCCATGCGCAATAAGGAACTGTACAAGCTGATGGACCTGAGCAAGAGCCTTGTGTACTTCAATACCTCCCTGAAATCGAATGAGACTGTTCTGGAGAGGCTGCTGAAAGGCAAGTACATCAAGATGTATGAAGAAGATGCCGACATCCTTGAGGATACCATCATTGAGAACAAGCAGGCCATTGAAATGGCAACCATTTACAGCTCGATTCTGAGTGGGATGATGGATGCTTTCGCATCGGTAATTTCAAACAATCAGAATGAAGTCATGAAATTCCTGGCTGCCATAACCATCGTTATGGCAATACCTAATATGGTTTACAGCTTTTTCGGACAGAATTTCCCGCTCCCGAATGAGGGACATCCGTTTATGTGGCTGTTCGTATTCATAGGCTCAGTGGTGCTGTCACTGGTTGTTGCATTTATCCTGTATAAGCGGGACATGTTCTGTGCGTATTCCGGATTATTCGGACAGTATTTCCGGGAGTATCCGGACAATAAAACCGGATACATCCGGACACCTTGTCATGTACTTTGATTTTACATAAAAATTCACTTAGAAACAAATATTT
>DULR01000014.1 GCA_012840245.1 Clostridiaceae bacterium | reverse complement strand
ACCATAATTTTCAATCGTGACTTGGTAGGCTTATTGGGGAGTCCTTCTTTTGTGCTTTTTTGGCTTAAAACAGGCCTTTTCTCAAAAACTTTTTTCCAGTTGGCTCTTGACATTTAACCGCTGGACTCTTCTGATAAGCCGCTTGATTCAAGATTGCCTATCCAATAGGCATCAAACATTTGACCAACCGTATCCGTATCACCGCAGAATTGATCGTAATTAATAAAGAGGCCTCCCGGTGGGAGCTTGTCATAGATTCTCCTGAACAATACCACCTTATCAGCATCCTCCAAATGATGAATGGACAACGCTGACATGATGACATCAAAAGCCCCCTTTGGCAATTCTCTTGTATAATCCGATACTTCACATATCACATTTTTCATGCCTGAAAAGCGCATCTTTGCCACTTCAAGCATCTGGTCCGCTATATCGGTAAGCACATATTCCGCATTAGGAAAATGCTTTATCCAAAAGCTTGACAACAATCCGGTTCCGGCCCCCAAGTCAAGGATCCTCGATGGATTACCCAGAAATCGTGTTACAAAGTGAGTGGTCTTGTCATAGTATTCGTCAAAGCATGGAATAAACTTGCGTCTCACCGAATCATACTCCCGGGAAATGCTGTTGAACTGTTGTGCAATGTCCATATGGCTTCCTTCCTCTCAGCTTTTTCGATCCACAAATTTATGATTTTTTCTTCCATACGACCGATGGATTAATTATACTAAACTGAAAATCGAACAGCCAGAGGATATCTTATAATTTCTTTTTTAAGGCACCCACCAGGATGACATCCGCAATACCGCATACAGCCATATAGATCACCCAAAACAGCATATACAGGGTAAGGGAATTGCCTAGCTGAGGTAATGGGCTTATAACCCACGAAAATCTTCCCAAAAATCCCTGCAGGATATTAAATGCGCAAGACATGGGAATAAGCGCCAACAACCAAACATTTACCGGCCAAAACCATCGGCTGGTCTTTTTATCGCTGCTTGTAAGAATCTGCCCGGCAAAATGGATAGTTGTACCCAGCGCCAACAGGATCAAACCTGCTAAAACCGCACCTGCGGTCTGCTGTTCTATCCATATCACAATGGCGGCTACAACACCGATAAAGTTGAACATGGTGCCTGCCGCAGACAATATTCTGGCATCCACCTTCTGTGTTTTTTCTTCACAGGGCTCTATACCCTTTAGGAGATAATCGGTGGTCACATCAAAAAGTTCGCTGAGCAAGACCACCTTCTCAATGTCGGGTGTAGACTGCTCACTTTCCCACTTGGAAATGGCCTGTCGGGAAACACCTATCTTATCGGCAAGTTCTTCCTGTGACATACCTTTTGATTTTCTTAGCATCTGAATTCTGTCCGATAAATTCATACTGCACCTCCATTGATTCAATGATTCTATTTTACTCATAAATCGCCTGACAACGCCACCATTGAACCATGGAACCTTGTCAACCAGGGCTGACATTTGCGCAACCGCATAAGACAAGGGACGTTTCTGCGGTCAGTTATCATTAAGACACAGAATCGTCCCCTGATTTATTCTCTGTCCCATCTGCTGTCCTTGTACTATATCACTTGTTCCATCTCTGGGTCTATGCCATCAAATAATTAATCTGATCGGACAGGCTGATATTCTCTGGCTTCCAAATTCGTTTCGGACAATCAATAATCGCATAGGGTAATCCCATGGCTTCGATAAAACCATAAAACTTATTATCCAGCCAGGGCGGCGTCCAGGCACCAGACCTGCATATATGTATAACGGATACCCTGAGGTTTTCATCCCATTCTTCGAAATGGTCATAGGAGATATTATAAATCTTGTTGAATGGTTTGAAATGCTCCGGCTTTTCCCGTGTATAGGGGCTGTAGAAAATATGAGCTTTATACACCTGTTTCTCCTTCAAAAGCTTACCCAGCCAATTGGAGCAATTGACCTCAAAACTCAAGGCTGAAAGTCCGCCATACCCCAGATCGGAATGAGCATCAAACAGGCAAACAATGCGGCAGTTGGTTTCCTTTGCCAGACGATAAGACCAGACATGGGAATCTGTCACATAGGCTTTGGTATCCTTATCGAAACAGAATCTTTCCTTGATCCTTTTCCAGAAGGTGTCCCTCTCAGATGAAAGCCTGAACGAGGCCTGGATATCCCTTCCTCTTGCCTTTTCCTGCAGATAACGCTTGTACCAGAGATCCACCAGGCTCTTGCTGTTCTCGATCAGGGAACCCCAATCATCCTTGCAGGTATAGATAAAGTAATCCCAATCAACTGATAACAGGCATTTTTTCATTACATCACATCCATACGACATTCCATAATGAAAAGAATCCTATTAATCCGACTTAATCAGGCTTAATACAGTATCATCACAGTTTTGCAAGAGAAATACAATAAGAAAATCATCAGAAGCATCGTGACCCGTACTCCGTTCTAAAGAGTACCGACACTTATTATCTTATTCTTTTTTCTGTAGAAGTCAACCACAGAGAAAGGGACGATAGTGTCAAGAGTTTGTAGGAAAATTTTTTGCACCTTATCAATACAGTAAGCTTCCGTGTTGAATTCCTCTAAGTGTTAAGTAGGTTCTGCTTGTCCTTCCACACATCCGTAATACTGGAATATTGCCTATGTTTTCAAAGCCTTTCATCACTCGTTTCCGAATGTTACTCACAGTTCTCTTAGGCAATCTAAGTTTATTCTCAAAGGGCTTCTTTAAAGTTTTATTGACATCGCCGCCGTTGAATATAAACGCTCTTAATCGGCTCATTTGCTCTGAACCTGTTATACTCCAGCCCATAGGCCGACTACTCAGTCTTTCGCTTAAAATATGGCTTACATGGCCTTCCGCACTGCAACCTATGACATCCGGGTACTTCGTTGCATTCTCGATACTCTTCCAATTGTCAAATAAATATCTCCTTACTTCCAATACTTTCTTTCGTTGTCCTTCTGTTTCTGCCTTCTCATAACAGCTTTTAAGTTCATTTGCTGTTGCACTTCTGTCCCCGGCTCTTAAAGCATCCACTAACCTTCTCATCTGCAGCTCGTCCCCACTAGCTACCTTTCGTACATACTTGTTTCGATGATAACTATCAAGTATAGACACACTCTTTGGAAGATAGCTTTGGCCTGCCTTAATCCACCCAGCGCCGTCACCTGCTACATAGATTCTCTCAATCCGCTCAACGTCATATGTCCGCTCGATATAATCTAAGACTTCTGTCCACAGTGTTTCATTATCTGTTTTTGTGGTCGCGAAATAGTGGACATTCTGTAAATCACATCGCTTACCGTTTCGCTTGGCTCCTTCATGGACATATACTAGCTTTGCTTGACGATTTTGTCCGTCCTGATGAGCCACATGGTCTTCATCTGCCTCTACATACAGAACCGGTACCGCCTTTTTCTGGCTGTCTTCAGGAACATAGATCAGCGTGCCTGCTTCTCTTATACAGTTCATAACCGTCTGTCGGCTTACCTCAGCATAGGGATTGGCTTTTCCTGCTTTACTGTAGGACATCCCAGACGCCTTTACTATCAGGTCTGCCTTCAATCCTTCATCAACTCGGTCATAGGTTGGAAGCTTCAACACTTCATCAGCCAGATATGCGTATTTACCGGTTTTTTTATGACGGTAATAGTTCCGTGATATATTCACCTGACCCATGCCAGTTAAAATCCCTCTTTTATCCTTTCGAACGATTTGCCAGTGACGCTTCCGCTCTGCCGAATCTATAAAAGCCTTATCCGCATCTTCAACTATCTGTTCAAGGATTTTTATTCCTATCTTGTTTACCCAATCATGCACTGTAGCAGCTAATTCTGAAAAACTTGAGCCATTCAACAATCTTTCTGCTATACTTTTTTCTATTTCAGGGATGATCTTTTCATAAATTTCGCGTACAATCATAATTGCAGGTTACCTCTCTTTTGTATAGATGATTGTTTGGACACTTGAAACTATACCATATTGAGAAGGTAACTTGCTTTTTTATTCCCTACAAAAACTTTACACTATGGAAAGGGACGATTCCGGATTCCCGTCTGAACAGGATACAGAATCGCCCCCATCGGATAACTTCGTAATTAAAAAGGGTTATTTTATTGCCCCACTAACACTTTCTACATAATACTTTTGGGTTTTCAGGAACAGGATGGCTATTGGAATGGATATGATAACCGCTCCTGCGGCGAAGCTGCAGAACCACTGATCAATATATTCGATATCCAGCATCTGATAGAGTCCGACAGCCACCGTATAGTATTCCTTATTAGGGCCGGCAAGCACCTTTGCCAGCATAAAGTCCTTAAAGGGACCGGCAAATGAGGTCAGCAGGGTATAAACAATGATGGGCTTGCTCAATGGCATAATAATCTTTGTCATGGTCAGCCATTTGTTGGCACCATCCAACAGAGCAGCCTCATCCAAGGCATAGGGTATGGTATCAAAGAACCCCTTGGCGATATGATAGCCCGTACCGGCTCCCCCTGCATAGACAGCAATCATGGCTACTCGCAGCATGGGGCCATTGGTCCACCCGAACATCTTGAAGATGTAATAGACAGCGATCATGGACATGAACCCGGGAAAGAGCTTGATGATCATAGCCGCATCCATAATAGTCTTTCTTGAGCGGAACCTCAGTCTGGACAAGGCAAAGGCTACCGATATAACAAAGAAGGTGGAGATCAGGCAACTGATGATGGCTATCAAAAAGGTATTCACCAGCATCTGCGGGAAGTTGAAGACCGAAAAATCGGTAAACAGCTTTTTGTAATTGTCCAGTGTAAAGCTTGTAGGAATAAAAGTCGAACTGTAAGAGCCCTTGGTACCTCTGAAACTGGTCAATATGACCCAGAAAATGGGCACCAGCCATATGAACGCCAAAACTGCCAGAAACACATGGGCCAAGGTGACCAGGACCTTTTTCTTAAAGGGATATTTTCTGAATTTCATCGGAAGCCCTCCTCATTCTTGTACGATCCGCTTAATCGGAAGGAGATCAGGGATGCAATACTCAGTGTGACAAACGTCATAATGCCGATGACCGCTCCGATATCGAAATACTGATTTTCAATGGTCAGCTTGTACAACCAGGTAATGAGCAGATCGGTTTTTCCCGCAGTTGATTCCACTGCTCTCGGAAAGCCCCTCGAGGTCAGGAATATAACGTTGAAGTTGTTGACATTTCCGGTAAAGGTCGTTATCAATGAGGGCATGGTAACAAACAACATATACGGCAAGGTGATCTTGCGGAAGGTCATAAATGGTCCCGCTCCATCCACCTTTGCTGCATCATATAGCTCTCCAGGTATATTTTGCAGGATTCCGGTAACCTGCAGCAAGGTATAAGGCACTCCTACCCAGATATTAATCAGAATAACCGACACACGCGCCCAGGTGACGTCCGTAAAAAACGGCAGGGACTCTTTGGCTCCCAAAAATCCTATATTGCGCAAAAGAATATTGACGGCTCCCTCCGGCTGCAACATCTGCCTTATGATCAGAAGCGACACGAAGTGAGGAATGGCCACTGTCAGCACAAAACAGAATCGCCAGAATTTTTGCCACCTAATTTCTTTCCAGTTAATGAACATAGCTAGCAGAATGCCCAGGATATAATTTGAAAAGGTTGCCGCTACCGCCCAGACAAGGGTCCAGCCCAATACGGACCAGAATGTTTTTCCCAGGCTGCCACCAAAACTGATCATGTTCTTGAAGTTTCTCAGTCCAACCCAATCAAAAAGGACAAGCTTGCTGTTTTCCACACTGTAGTTGGTGAACGCCATACTCATCATGAAGATAAGCGGCAGGACCGTGAAAATCAGAACACCTGCTATGGGAAGAAAGAGCAGTGTTTTATGCAAATTCTTATCAAACAGCTCTCGAACTTCTTCGTAAAAGCTTGGAGGCTTTTTGCCGTTTTTTACGCATTTCTCTGCTCTGAAGGCGTTCATGACGGAAATGCGCACAAGGATTAATGTACAAAGCACAATGGCCAGCGTAATGATGCCGTACAGAAGGATAATAAGTGAACGGTCACCTTCTACATATTCGTAGATGCTTTTAGCTTCATTCCATACCTTTTGCTGCTCTACTTCACCAAGGGTAATCAATTTCTTAAGATTAAAAATACCCTCCCGGAGCATAAAAGCTATAATAAGTATCTCGGTGAATAAAAGCATAAAGCCCTTTACCAGTTGCTTTCTAACCAAGCAGCCCAAACCTAATATCACGGCGGACAGCTTTACAACGGCTGAACCTTCTTTGATAGCGCGTGAAAAACTATACTCTGTTTGGAATGCCTCTTTCCTTGCTTTCATTTCAATTCCTCTTTTTCTTAGTTACTGTACACCATCACTTCACACTGGATGAGTTAGCGCTTGCATTGAACGCTTCAGTCTTTTCTTTGGCATTCTCATGGGTAATGATACCGTCTCTCAGCTCAGTTCCGAAGCTTTCTGCAGGTCCCCAGAAGTAGGACATTTCAGTAAAGTTGGATCTGGGTACTGCAATATTCTCAATGGTGTAAGCATCAGTCTGTACAACAATATCCTGCTGAATAGCAGCGTCCTTCAGCAACTCGTTATGACAGGGGACATAATTTCTTGTTTCATAATGGAGTTTCTGCCCTTCATACCCACCGAGGTACATGGCAAGTTCAATGGCTACCTCTGGATACTTGGTGGTGGACTTCACGCCAATGGCTTTAGAGGATCCAAAAGGTCTCATTTGAACTTCCGTTCCGTTCAGATTAATGGTGGGCAGGGGTGCTATGCCAAAGTTATCCCCTAAGACTTCCTTGGTCTGAGCGGCCTGCCAGGTACCACACAAATAGGCATTGACATTACCTTCACGCATCATGGCGAGGGCATCGGCAGGAGTCGCGACAACAGCGTTGGGGTTTTTCACAAAGTCAACCAGGTAATGGGTAATATCAACAGCCTTGTCGCCGAGATTAATGCCCGCGCTTCTGTCCGTACCGTCAACACCAAAGAAACTGGCTCCGGCGCCCAGATAAAAGGAGGACAGATAGAATCCATCGGTCAGAGGAATAGCAACCTTCCCCTTTGCCAGCATCGCCTCCAGGGACTTTACATCCTCTTCAGTAAATACACTCTTGTCATAGTACATAAAGAAGGTGTTGGTGGTCATAGGAACGCCATACACACCGCCATCCTCATAGGTCAGACTATCAACAAGAACCTTCGGATAGTTGGCCTTGATAGCATCAAGATACTTTCCACCGAACTGGGCAAGGCTGTTTACAGAAGCCAGATTCTCAAGACCTGTAGAAGAAAAGATGAAAACATCTGCGGCCGCATCAATATCCTGGGGTACCAGCTTTTTAGCGTCGGATTCGGTACAAACACCGTATGTAAAGGCAATATCCCATTCTGGATGCTCAGCAGCAAATCTCTCACACATGGTATTGAGCCATGCGCCATATTGAGGATCCTGATCCTCTGATGGGCTCCAGACAGTTAACTCCACTTTTTTGGGGGACACAGTCTCCTGGGTGGTCTGTGGTTCCTTAGATGTACCGCCATTGTTCACTGCGGTCTCAGCCTGCTTTGAACAGCCCATCATACTGATTCCCAGAACTGCAGAAAGCAAGATGGCTATACTTTTCTTCTTCATAACATCTCTCTCCTTTTTCTGCGAAATATTTCGTATATTGTTTCTTAAAACTTATCATAAATTAAAAGCAATGTCAATAGATAAATATAGCTTTTAACCAAGTTATTCAGATATATTGCAAATTCTTTTGTATAATGTTACTATATATCTGTATAATATAGTTTCCGAAACAAAGAAGTGTATTACAGATTGTGTTTCCGAATATATTACAGAGTTATATTTATATAGCGTTCATTCTTGTAGAAAGTGAGAAATATGATGCGAACCAATTACCACACCCATACCAAACGATGCAAACACGCAGGCGGAACAGAGGAGGATTACGTCCTTTCGGCCATAAGGTCCCAATTGGACATTCTCGGATTTTCAGACCATGCTCCCTTTCCCGACAGAGACTATGGCCTGCGCATGCCCTATGATGAACTGCGGCCTTATTTGGATGCCATTACGGAGCTGTCGGAAACGTACGACGGTAAAATCAAGCTGCTGAAAGGTCTGGAAATCGAATATCTCCCCCAATACCACCAGTATTACGAGAATCTTCTGACCAAGGAGGGTATGGACTATCTTCTTTTAGGAGAACACTTCTTTGCCTACGGGAACGATATCTTTAACATCTACAGCTCCGACTCCACAGAGAAATATCTTGATTATGCCCGTGCTGTGGCTGCGGCCATGGGAACAGGATATTTCAAAGCCGTCGCACACCCGGATCTATTTTTGCTAAATACCTTTGCATGGGATAAGAATTGTGACAAAGCCTGTGACATTATCGTGAATGAAGCGGTTAAGACAAATACCATCCTGGAATACAACGCCAATGGTTACAGGCGCGGTGTTCATGATTTTCCCGATGGCAGCCGCTATCAATATCCTCACCCTGAGTTTTGGAAACGTGTTGCGGAAGCCAAAATCCCTGTGATAATCGGCTCAGATTGTCATAATCCGCTCCAGGTATGGGATGACTTTGTAGAAAATGCATATAAAAAACTAGAGGAATATGGAATTACCCCGATGACTGTATTATAATTATAGCACAGCAATCCGTGTGAAATAACAGGTGAGGAGTCTGGGATTTATGAATATCAGAGATATTGCACAATTAGCCAATGTAACACCGGGTACAGTTTCCAAGGTGCTTAACAATTATCCGGATATCAGCAATTCAACACGAGAACTGGTTCTCAAGATTATCGAAGAATACCAGTATAAACCTAATTCCTACACCCGCCAAAGAAAAAAACCATCTATTGGGCTAATTGTTGAAGGTGTAAACAACTCAATTTACGCTACCATCATGGAGATGCTGTCCATACGCCTTCACAACGGCGGTTATACCATTTTATCCTATAACGACAACTATTATATCCAGGATAAAACGGAGAAATTTCAGGAACTCATCACCTATGCCAAAAAGAATAAACTGAACGGTATTATCTATATCGGCGGCAATTTTGAACAGGTTTCCAAGGAGGATTTTCTTGCACTCCCCTGCCCCATTGTCTTTGTCCACACCGTATTGCCCAATAATATGGAGGAGACCAATTATTCCAGCGTACAGGTCAACCATTATGAAGCAGCCTACAAGCAGATGACCTACCTTATCAGCAAAGGTCACAAAAAAATTTGCACTCTGATTTCATCCAAATCTGACAACAGTGTTTATGGTCTGCGCGCCAAAGCCTATACAGATGCCCTTAGAGATAATCAGCTGGAGCACAATCTGTCCTTAATCATCGAAGGTGAATATAACTTCAGTCGCTCCTATGATGCTTTGACAAAACTACTGATGCAGCACGACGATATCACCGCAGTCTGCTGCGTTGCGGATGTTGTAAGCGCTGCAGTTATTCGAGCTATTAACGACAGAGGAAAAATCCCGGGGAAGGATATCGAAATTATCAGTTTCGATGGGATTGAAGCCTCAAATTACTACATCCCTTCTATAACAACCTTTGCTCAACCCATCAGAGAGCTTACCATCTGCATCTACGACCTCATCCTTGGACTTATCAATCAGGAAAGAAGCCCTCAGCACATTACTTTTCAGGCAAAGCTCATAACCAACGAGTCCTGTAAATAATGGCGAAAAACGTTACAGGTGGGACAGTTATGAGTTTATTATGCGAAAAAAGGGACGGTTATGTGTTTCCTAATCAGCACATTTAACCGTCCCTTGATTTGTAACTTTTGATGTACTTCAGCCGAAGATTTTCATATTCAGAATAATATTCCTCGCAACTCTTTTCCCTTTTTTCCATCAAGGCATAAAGTTTTTTTAAGTTTTTCAGATGTTGCATCTGCCGTTCCCGGACCTGCTCATCAACAGCCCGCTTTGTATCTATGATTTCTTCAAAAAATGCAATATCTCTTTCAATTCTTACCGATAATCTTTCAAACTCCTGATTGCTGTTGCTTATTGCCGGAAGCACCACATCTTCATTAATTACCGTTCTTTTATGTGGCTTATCCCCTTTGCCATTCAATTTATACCACGGCCATAATCTTTTTATGAGAAGCAGTCCCCGCCCAGTTCTGATTTCCTCATCCGAAATATTATCAATATCCTTAAAAGACTTACCTGGAGCATTCAACTGCTGGATAGCAACAGAAAGGGTTACGCCGAAGAACAGCATAAGCATGATAAAAAAGCAAATATTCTGCATGGATGTATCTTTCCTTTCCTTCTGCTGTCATAATGAAGCAAAAGAAATGCGGGGTTATCCGGGCCCCTGATCCAGGTGCCCGGATACACCTTATAACCGCCACACCAAAGGACATCGGCTGATCCTTTGGTTATTTATAGATGACTGTTACGCTGTCCACTGTTCCCCACTCATGATCGTCGCCGGCGAACACATGATATTCAGTTCTTACCCTGTAGGTACCTTTGGATACTGTATAGGTTTTATCGATGGAGGCATAAGAAGATGTTGATGTTGTAGTCCAGCTGTACACATGATTCCACGTTCCGTTTTCCAAGCGTTGCAAGGTGCATGTAAGCATAATGTATTTTCCGGAAGATGTACACTGTACGAATCCGGAAATATGAGCCGTTCCGCTATTGTAAATTTCAAGATAGGAGTAGGCCATGCTAATATGCGTATACTGAATGGTGACCGGGAATTTTGAAACTGAGGTTACAGCTGCCATTGCTGTAGGCGATAATACATTGAAGAGAAGCAAGAAAACCAATACCAGGGATAAAAATTTTTTCTTCGACATAGAAATACCTCCTTGTACAATTAATATTGTATTAAATCAGTGACAAAAGCCACTGTTCGACCCATTAAAAATCATAGTTAACATAACACTTCAAACTTCATACTTTTCTAAACATCAAGCACATCATCCGGCTGCACATCCTAGCCATTTAGCCAGCACCTGTTGGCCTGAACCTTGACAATCATGTATAATATCCTT
>DULR01000069.1 GCA_012840245.1 Clostridiaceae bacterium | reverse complement strand
TATCACTTTAAGCACATAAAGATTTGCCCTTTTCTCCACTTTATTCTGCTGTCAAGGTACAGATTACCAATTCGTTACACTTTTGTAATCTCAAATCGCTGTTTTCATAACTTTTTTGACACTACCATTTATTAACACTATAATCCTATATATCAATTTTATAAACATACCTTATCTAATACTTTATCATATCCCCTTCTGTTCTTGCATCCATAATTTTCGTCGGCCAGACATCAATATGATCTGTCTTATTTCCTCAGCAGTCTATACATTATCAGCGCCATTTGTCCCCTGGTGGCAGTTGATGTCATAACTTGCTGTATAGGTGCAACCCTTGTTAAACTCAACTGACGTGCCCGTCCAAGCGCATTTTCTGTTGTGACAAACTTTTGCTTAATTGCTGCTTTCGAATCCTGTGAGTGAAATCTGCCCCACGTTCCGTCCTCCCATTGCTCGTCAGCAAGCTGCTTATACCATTTAGACATATGAATAGCATTAATGTCTTCAGTAGTAGGTGTTTCCTTCAATATTTCCTTCTTCAGAATATATCGTGGGAACGGATCTTCAACTACACTCAAGAGATAATCAATAATATCCTGTAATTTATCTTTCATGCCAATGATTTCCTAACATCACACCTTAGAAAAATTACTATAATTCATGTGCAGAAATATATATTTTTAAAACCATTATATATCAATAGCAATCACCATTCATTATTATATTTTCTTTGCGATGGATAAAGCTTATTACACACTCACTCATAAAATACGAACTCCTCATTGCCAAGTACTATACGGTCGCCATTTTTGATAGTCATGTCCTGTCCCGGTTGCAAACGCTCGCCGTTTACAAAAGTTCCATTAAGAGAGTTAATGTCCGAAATAACATAACCTTCCGATGTTCTTATTAACTCGGCATGGAGCTTGCCGATGGCCGGATTGTTTATGCAGTAATCTACCTGGCTTTCAAGCCGGCCCAGCATAAAAGGAAACTTTTTTAGTATGATAGTTTCATAGCTGTTGCCCTGTGTCCTTTTCAAATGGGGGAGCTTTAAGCTGCCGCAATCTAAAATAACTGTCTTGTCTCTGTATTTTTCAGTATTTACCGATTTACTGCCCTTTGAAGCCATCGCCTCACTGACAGGTGAAGATGATGAATTACCAGTCAGTATTCGAGGACTTATGCTTTCTCTTGCAACAGCAGCCTCATGGCCAGCTGATTTGGCTGCGGATATATCCTTCGGAATTGAATCATTGACATCATTCTTTTCAATATTGCCTTCCTTTTTGTCAGGTGTTGGCGCAGGAACAGTAAAAGTCTTGTTTACATACACAACTCTTTGGGGGAGCGCTATTTTCTCGGTCTTTTTTTCTGGTGAGAATACTTTTGAATAAACCAGATATGTTACCGCTCCGGCTATCATAAGAAATCCAAATAAGGACAGAAGCGAATCAGGATTGCCTGGCGAGATTATTCCAGTAACTAAAAGTGTTATTAAAAACAGGATCAACACACCTGTTACCGAACCCAGAATGACATATGAACTGGTCGGATACCCCAGTTTCGATACCTTAATTACAGGCTTTGTTTCAGGCAAAATCGGAGGTGCAGGCTCTTTTTCCTTAAGCAAGGCCTGTGATGTTTCGATCCTGGGCTCTGATACCGCTTTTTGACTGTCATTCTCCATATCCTTTATGTACTCCCTTAAGTTTGAAGCTTTGAAATCTTCAGATTTAAGGATCTCAAGCATTTTTTGGACAAAATTGTCTGAATGCTCACTCAAAAACTGTATATCGTTGACTATCAGGTTCAACAGAAAGCTTCTTAAAGAATCAGAATCTCGTTCTGAAGTTTTTTCAGGCAGGTAGGCGAATTCCAGCTTCAGATCCTGAGGATCTGCAAAAATATATCTGCTGTCAAAAACTATTTTTTCTGCATCCAATAGATATTGCTCCATGCCTTCGGCCACTGCTGCTATATTCCTGATAAGGTCCAGGAAATCCATTCTTCCTATTTTTCTGCGTTCCAGCAGCTTTTTTAAAGGGATCAGCGAGGTTATGTCATACTGCAGGTGGCTTTCACCGTCAAGGCTTATTGTGCCGGCTTTCAGAATACCTGGAATACTGTTGTTCGCCAGCATCTGAAGCTGATAATTTATGACCTCATCCCTATCTGTAAAGGTATACACCATCAGGCTTCTGCCAGAAACATTTTTAAATGCGGGCATTGGTCTTTCTGCTTTGCTTTCCATAGCTACCTCCGAAAAATATATATTTTATAAGCATAATTTCAGCAATATATCCTTACTATGTCATTGTGAGGAGCGAAGCGACGAAGAATCTTCTTGATCAGATTCTTCGCTGCACTCTGAATGCATGGTAGGACTGCGTAGATCAAAATCGTGCATATTAATCAAATCATGCTGCTTCTTCATGTTTTTCCTCCTCGGGCTTTTCATAAGATCCATATCCTTTCACAAGCCTTACCTCCACGTTGTATTTGGAAAGCTCTTCCCTGGCTTTTTCAAAAGCTTCTTCGGCATAGCCTTCAGCGTTGTCCGGGAAAATCACGATCACTATTCTTCTGATTGCCTTAAAATCATCAGCATCGATAAAATCCGGAGTTTCACATTCCAGCAGGCGCTTTCCATGCTTTTTTATTTCGCTTTTTATGGCTGACGGGCGCTCAGTGTATGTTTTCATAAAGGGATTCAATGTAAACACATCATAAAACTCTATGGTTTTCTCGCCATAATCAAGTATGTATGCATCTATCACCGGATACCTGCTTGGTGCAGGTGTGGCTGATATCCCGTTTTTATTCTTTATTGTGGCAACATGAAGCTTCTCTATTTCAAGACCTCTGTCCCAATATCGCCTGTCATTGTCCATCTGAGTCCATACACTCCCACCCTTATTTCCCTCCTCGGGTCCTCTTTTTTCTGAAGCCTTGACAGAGCTTCCCCTTCCACCTGTCCAGGCTATTATCCTGACACGGTTTGACAGCTTGAGTTCCGGAATGAAACCGAACGGAACAGGAACCTTGATCTTATACTCAACAACAAAGTCCAGAGATTCTGAGTCACCGAAAGCACTTGAATTTTCTAAGCTGATCCCTTTCATGCCATCCTTTATACCAAGCGCTGTTGCCGGATCACCATTACTGTTCTTTACTCTTTTACTCAGCTCAGCTTTTAAATTTCCCCTTGCGATCAGGCATACAAGCTTGTTCGTTATCTCATAATTCAGCTTCCCGGAGAAAATAGTCATGAACAGGCGCAATTCTGCTTTCGGGTCCTCAACTATCGAACTTATCAGATTTGCAGCATCTGTCAGATCATTGGAAAGATCAACTGAATCATTCAAAAGGGTTTCAATATCGACAGCAGCTGCTGATCCATCAGCCGGCATTCCGTTTATCACATCATTGAATGAACCAAATGCGTTTATTACAGTATTTTTCTGCTCCTGCAGCGTTGTCCCTGCTTCATTAGCCATGGTCCTCAGCTGGTCTGAAAAATCCTTTAATCCCGTCATGTGATAGAAGTAGCTCATGTTGCCTATTCTTCGGCCTGTTTCGGCAAGAGCGTTCTGGACCGTATTGTAGGTGTAGAATATCCTTATGATATAAGCCATGGATAAAATGAGCATAAGGAAGAACGGCAGCACTATCGCCGCCTCAACTGTTGCGCTGCCTTTTATTCTTTTCACTTTAGTATCCCTGACTCCACTCAACCGATATCATCCCCGCTCCGCCTTTTCTGAACATGCTTTCAGGAAGGAACCATGTATTGAAATCCAGTTCGGCTTTGATAAAAATGTATGTGTGGTATTGATCCACAGTCAGATCATAGTTGCCGGTTATCTCCTGCATATTCATCTGCATGAGATCGGCCGTTCTCAAAGCTTTGGTTTCGGCAGGCACTGCCAGCAGCATAAGGCGGAGGTAATCAGTATAGTCCATCATCATAAGTCTTCCTGCTATGTTGTTCCTTCCGCTGTTTCCCGCCTTGCCCAGCACCTTGTCAAGCTGGCCTTCCACAACAGTCAGACCCTTGTTCAGCAGATCGTTTCCCAGTTTCTTAACACTGTCTTCCAGTTGTTTATAGCCGCCTGACTCAAATATCAGATTTCTGATGTATTCTTTCATCCGGCTTTTCAGATGCGCCAACTGTGAAGAACTGTAGGATGCAGCCGCAGCTTTTATTTCCTCAAAGAATTTTGTGACAGCGGTTCCAAGACTCTCCCTGAAGCTCTCCAAATCACTGAAAGAAAGGTTATCCAAAAATGCTGCTCCTAATGATTTCAGTAAATTATCTGTTTCAATCTGATCAGTTGAAGCCGGATCACCCAGAATATCCGTCACTCCTTTTTCTATAGGTGCGAATAATTCATCAATTTTGCCGTTTATCATGCCTGTGACTGTTTCCTGAATGGCTTCCGATGCCCGGTCCACTGTGTCCTCGATCTTGTCCTGAACAAAATCCTTGACACCTTTTATCAGATAATTTTTAAGATTGGTTGCTCCCAGATACCATGACGCTGAGGTTTTAATAAGAGGCACTGATTTGCCCTTTAAGAGCAGATCGGTATCCACATATGATTCCATCCCTGCCCATGCTATAAGGATAAAATTCTGTACAATGGGTATGCCAAAAACAGTCCAGCCTGCGATAGCAGTCGCCAGAGACAGGGCCGCGGCCAGTTTGTCCGGATCGGTGTAAACATGAAGAAGATTGAATACAAGCCGGATAGCGAAGAGGCTTCTTTTTACACATCCAATGTTTTGTCGGGACGAGTTGTTCCCGAAGAGTATGTACTCTATCTCAGCCTGCTTTAGGAAGGTTTTGTCAAGAGGCCTTCCCCATCCTATGTCATGCTCGATACCATCGGTTGAAGTCACACACTTGAATGCCGACATGATATATTCATTCATATAAAGGCTTTCAATAAGGCTTTCCAGCCCTTCCGACACTGCATTCCCGATGATCTCCAGAAGCGCTTTGATGCGCTCCATCTCATAATCGAAAAAGTTCTTTTCTTTTTCATTAACCGTGTCAAGACCTTCGACAGGCTTATCAAATGGATTTAAACTCACCGTCCGGTTCAGTTCGGATTCCATTATGGTTCTCCCGATAGCCAGCAAAGCTTCATCTGAACTTGTGGCTCCTTTCTTTGACGGAAGCTTTAAATATCTCTCAGTGATATTCACCAGACTTCCGTTAATATCATCAGTAATGTTCCTATCTTCGGAATCACTCTGTCCTGCTGCTTCATTAGCGAAGCTTCCAACTCCGGTTCTGACATCTTCAAGTTCTTTTTCATCCTTAGGTGTTTCTTCTTTGGTTTCAATGCCGTGATATCTTTTATTGAACCATTTTTCGAAGGCCTTCAATTCTTCATTGTTCACTTCGGGTTCAAGTGCGTATTCGGGAATCTTGAAATATCCCTTCATCTCATTCAGGCTTTTAAGATCTGAAAGTCCTGATTCAAACGATTTTAGTGCTTCTGTGACATTCTGACTGCTGTTATATCCCTCAAAAGATTTTTCAAAAGGCTTTTCCATTGCGTCACTGGCTTCTTTTATCACGCTATCCAGATCCCGTAACGCGTCAGCAAGGATATCATGGAAGCTTTGTGTCACAATCTTCCATGATTCCAGCTTATCAAGATTCCATGACAATCTCTCCCGGACGTCTGATAATGTCTCTGCCTGGATCGATTTAAGCTGGACCTGAAGAGATCCTGAGATTTGATCGGATACACCGCTATCATTATCCCGGGCATCATCCAATAGTGACTTACTATCTTCTTCCAGTTCTTTAAGCTTAGGTGTCAGTTCTTCAATAAGCTTTAAAATATCACTATGGTAAGCAATATGAGTCGTAATATTCAGAAGAAGCCTCCTGGCCTCATTTTGGGCACTGTTATATAAAAGCCTTGCGTTCTCAAGGCCATTAACTGCCGAGGACAATTTTTCTTCGAGTTCTTTCCTGCATTCGTTGATCTCACTTTCTGCCGAAAGATATTCTCTGTAGGCACTGTCGCGTGAATTCCTGACATGTGCATAATTCTCGTTCAAAGCCGATAGTTCGGCTTCCAGAGCGTTTTTTTCTTCTTCAAGAGATCGGGCTTTATCCCCTTTAGCAGTCTGCAGCCTGGTTTTTACCGAAGCCAATTCAGCCTCTTTTTTTGCCATTTGGTCTGATATGTCATCCAGTTCTCTCTGTATGTACTCATAATCATCCCTGGCTTTTTTGCAGCTGCCATATAAAGCACTGTATTTCGTCCGGGCTTCCTGAATCGCTTCAACAAGCTCGTTTGACATCATTACCAGGGTCTCTGCGTCGCTGATATAGGGTTTAACATTTGCTATCACACTTTTTTTAAGATTTTTGTCAATACCATCCTCAGAGCAGTTTATAAGGCACAGTTTATACCGCAGCATGCAGCTTACGTTTACCATGCCTTCCCTGATATTGTTCATGAGCTTGTCCACAGCCATCTTCCGCTCGATCATATCGCCTTCCTTCATAAGCCCTATCATTATCTTCAGTTTTTCATAAAACTCCTGAACGACCTGGACAGGTGCCCGGTATTTCATGAACTCCACAGCCTGCTGCTCAAGAACAAAGGGCTCGCTCAGGTTATAAAATGGGATCGCTTCGACCTTTTTAACCGAAAAACCATAAAGATCAGTAACTCCGTCAGCACTTGCCCCATAGTTCAGATTCTGGGACAACAACTCGAATATTTCTTTTTCCAAGGCTTCCTTTTCTCTTGGATAAATGGCAAAAAGGCCGTATTGCTCCTTAAGGCCACGGTCATAGGCAGCCAGAACCGATTCGCTGCTTATTTTCAGTGCGGTTTTTGCCTGTCCGACGGCGAGAGAATAGCGGTATATATCGATCAAAATGCATGCCAGCGGTATCAGCACGGCGAGGATGATGCAAAGAAAAACCGTTGTGCTCCCTCTTTTTTTCAAAAACATATCCTGATCTATTCCTTGCTTATAATCTTGTTTAAATTTGCTTTCAAAGAGTCTATTTTTGCGGTTATGTCCCTGTAGACCCTGGTTTCCCGTATTATCTGATAAACATAGTCTGCGGCATTAATCATGTCCTTGGGATCATATACTGCCGAACGCGCTTGCCCTTTTACGGTAATGTGATCACCTCTGCCAAAAAGCTTCAGGAGCTTTGCTCCGGGTACGGTGTAGGAGATTTCTATTTCCACCATCACTTCCGAAGGTATACCCGGCCTGAAGTCAACGTTAACTTTGACAGGCTCAGATAACTGAGGCTTAAGTATCCCTAATCTGTCGAGTCCTTTTAAAATCTGCGTTTCGGCCTGCTCCTCCTTTTTTCTGTTGTTCCATAGCTTCAGATGCCAGTATGTCTCTCTGGATCCATACGTGTCCCTCTTATATACTCCTGTTCCCAACTGATCTGCAGGAAGCGGATTATATCCCCATTGCCTTGAAATACTTTGAGCCGCATCCTCTGCGATATTCTGGATGAGAGTTTTCTGATAAAGCGCAAGGAATACTGCAATACATACAAAAACACAAAAACAGATTATGGGGATAAGTATCGCATATTCCAGGGTATAACTGCCTCTTATATTAGAACACTTTCTCCTTCCCATCAGAAAACACTCCCAAGTTCCAGTATGACCGGAGCTACACAAATCAGGACAATAGCCAGGAACATTATTGCCAGCGGAAGCATGAGCTTGGATGAAGCCTTTTCTCCCAGTTGCCTTGCAATACTTTTTCTCATCTCCCAGCACTCGGTCCCCATTCGTTTAAGCTCAAAAATCAACTGATTTCCGCCCAGCTTCATGTTCTGCTGGATAATGCTTACGAAGTTTGTGATCTGCTTTATCCTGCACCTCTCCGCCAAACCTGAGTAGGCTTCATATTCCAGTATTCCTGACTGGATATCAAGGATCACTGTCCTAAGCTCCTGATATAACGGAGAATCCTTATTGTCTTCAGTCGCAATACGTTCTATAGCCTGCCTGACATTCAATCCTGCATTTACCAGAAGGACCAGCTTGCTCAAAAAGCCGGGAAAATCTCTTTCAAGCATGAACCTTCTTTCCCTGTACATGTCGTCAAGGTTCTTGTCGGCAAGAAAAAACAAACCTATCCCTAAGGCAGGAATGATGATAAGGGCCGAAAGTCCGATGTTTCCTGCGAAGCAAATGAATGAGCCGGTCATTAAACCTAAGAATAAATGAAATACCTTAACCGACCAGTGGACTTTGGTGTAGTAGGTTATATAACGGCTCCCGTAAAGCATGACCAGCTTTTGGTTCAGTTTTGCCTGATACCTTCCTTTCCCTGACAGTTTCAATGACTCAATTATTCCGAGACAACCGGGAAGGAAAGACTTAAAGGAATATGTCTTATTGTCCAGTGGTTCGAAAAATTCACCGTATCTTTTCGAGTAAACAGCATGACATATTGCAAACACAAGAATAAAGATCATGAACAGTATTCCTGATATGACAGCCATGGAGCCTATACCTCGATTCTCATTATTTTGTGAGCAATGAATTGTCCGACCAATATCATTACAAGTGAAACGGTCATTATTGTACGACCGAAAACAGTTGTCACAAGCGGTTCAAGATAGTTCGACCCGGTTTTCAGGAAAAGGACCAGTACGAATGGCATTATCCCCAGAATCTTCTGCTCCAGTCGTTTTCCCGCTATCATGCTTTGGATGTCCTGATGGATTTCGACCTTTTCACGAATGGTATCCGAAGTATTTTTAATTACCTCTACCAGATTTGCTCCAGCCCGTTTTGATATCAAAATCACCTGGGCAAAGCTCTTTATATCTTCTATCCGGCTTCTTTCGGCCAGATCCATAAAGATCTTCTCCACCGGGTCATTCATCAATAATCTTCTGTTCATTATCTCGAGTTCCCTGACGATATCGCACTCCGGATCGGGATATATCCCAAGGATCGACTTATAGGCCTCTGTTATTGATGTTTCAAGCGATTTTCCGGCTGAAAGGGATACCGATATGAAATAAAGGGTATCTTTAAACTGCAGAGCCAGCGCTTCTTTTCTTTTCTTAAGTTGCTCTTTCTTTCGGAATGGGATATACAGAATTCCGACCAGTGAAAACATGGCCGACAATAATATATCCTCATAGAAGATAATCCCCACACTGAAGCAGAATGCCATGGCCACTGCCAAAGTGAGAACAAATTCTTCCGGTTTCATTTTATAAACATCGTACCGGGGAATTTCCCTCCATCCTTCATTACTCAAGACCGATCCCCCTCTGCTTTGCTTTCTGCCTGTTCACCAAAGGGTTTCCTGTACGTCTGAGGGAACCCAGGACCCTCCCGTTGGGATCCTCTCCCTTCTCTTCAAAAACAAAAAGAGGATTAAGCATTATTTCACCGTCCATATAACCGAGAACCTCAGTTATCTCCATCGTCCTTCTTGAATAGTCCCTGAGTCTTGACAGAAAGATGATTATATCAAGAGCTGACGCTATCTGTTTTTTTATCGCTTCCAGCGGGAGCGGAGCAGCCATGAGCACCATGGTCTCAAGCCGTGTGAGCATATCGGCAGTAGAGTTTGCATGTCCTGTGGACATTGATCCGTCGTGTCCTGTATTCATTGCCTGAAGCATATCCAGAGCCTCTTCTCCGCGCACCTCTCCCACGATTATGCGCTCAGGCCTCATTCGCAATGATGTTTTGATAAGAGTTTTCATGCTTATTTCGCCCTTGCCTTCAGTATTGGCGTTACGAGTCTCAAGTCTTGCTATATTTTTTATGGTCGAAAGCTGAAGCTCTGCCGAGTCTTCAATGGTTACTATCCTTTCATCCTGCGGGATCAGCGATGATAACGCGTTCAGGAATGATGTTTTACCACTTCCCGTTCCTCCGCAGATAAATATGTTGTATTTCGCTTTTACGAGTTTTTCCAGAAACAAGGCAGCTTCGGCAGTCAGGGAGCCATAGTTTATCAGATCATCGACTGTCACAGGCTTTTCAGGGAACTTTCGGATGGTCACCAAAGGACCGTTCAATGCAATTGGCGGCAGGACTACATTGACCCTTGACCCGTCTTCAAGCCTGGCATCCACGACAGGTTCGGCCTCATTGACGCTTCGGTTTATCTTTGAAACCATGTTCTGGATAAGGTCGTCAAGCCTTTCCCTGCTTTCAAAAGCAATGTTGGTTTCCTCAACCACGCCATTCCTTTCAATAAATACCTTATCTGGTCCGTTTATCATGATTTCAGTGATGCTTTTATCATTGATGAGCGGCTCCAGCACATCATGTCTTCTCATCTGATTGAATACGGTATCTATGATCGTTTTGAGCTCAGAAGCGCTATATTTTTTCATAAGCTGTTTTGAAAAACAGATCGCTTCGATCTGCTCAAGTAAAATAACATCGAATTCTTCCGCACTTAAGTTCAAAGACGAACCTGTTATTGAAGCTGCTTCTTTCCTTATTTCCTTTATCACTTCACCTATGTCTGACATAGAAATGCCATACCCCACTATTTTTCGTAACATTGTCTTTTAGTTTTCAGAGATCGCTTTCAGCTCAGAAAAATATCTTCCCGAAGAATTTAATAATAAATTATTTCCATATATAGGACCGGAAAGATATCTTATGCCGTAATCAAGGCTGCCCAGACCAAGGGGGGGATTGGGAACAGCGTTTGTTATGCAAAATACTACTTTTTCTTTGAGATCCATGTTGTCTTTATTTTCAAACTCGCGAAGGATGCTGTTTATCTTTTTGATCCTGTTTGCTGATGTGAAATGATTAAGAGCTGATATGTAAATTTTACTTGCCGATCTTATGAGTACAGGCAAAAGAGGATCATTTGAAAAGCCTCTTGAGATAACGATTTCTTCATATGAAGAATTGCTGCTGACAGACTTAAGTAAGGCTGTAAGTTCATTTTCAGTCAGATTCAGAATATCCCGGCTGTCGTGATGCCCTTTCATGAAGTATACTCCTGTGCCAATATCTAGTGTAGTGCATGCTTCAGCTTTTAGAGACAAATTCTCCTTCCGGGATTTTACGAAATAAAGCATTTCACTTAAACCCCTGGGGTTATCACCGGAAAAGTAATCGTCGGCATCTGAAATTTCGTCAAGGCTGATATAAAGGGTCTTTCGGCCTGATCCGGTTTTTATTGCGGCCAGAGTCGGAGCAAACGGATTAAACACATCACTTCCGTCAGCATACAGAACTAAATTGATATTGCTCTGATCATTTTCATTATCAATATCCTGCGGGATTTTTCCGGCGCATATGGATATGATCTCCTTCATCAGAAAGCTGGCCGGTCTGTACTTGAAAATGCTTTTCAAACCGGCAGGCAGCATACTTTCAGGACAATCCCTAAGTAAAACAAGATTGTCGTCGTCGGGTTTTTCAGTAAGATCATTGTACAGGGCGGATGATATTGCCACAATATCAGCCTTTTCGCCTGATCTCAGCCATTCGTCAAGCATTGATTCATTCGAGAACAGAATAAGTGAAAAGGAGGGGTTTTTATTATTCAGCAAGTAGGCACTGAATCTTTCCAGAAACATCGTGTCCCTGTCAGCCAATACTAACCTAATTTGTGACATATTCAACCACCATATGCTAAATTTTATCAATCTTGTTATTACATATATTACTATAAATTTTACTTTATGTCTACTATATGATAAATTTTAACTTTTTCATTTAATTACATATCAATAATCTTTTGAAAGCTGATAAAAATTATTAACTTAGTCCTTACTGTGATAAACTATTTATGGAATCAATAAGGAAAGTAAGCATCAAGATGAGAAAATATGGAAGATTGATCATATTGTCGATAGTATCAGTATTTATATTGGTTTTTTCAATCAGACTTATGAAGGAGTTAGGGTTTGGAAGAAGTGTGATCCCAGATCAAACAGGCACCCCATCTCCCATCAGGTCTGATTTGCCAGACCCTTCAGGGACGACTGATCCTCCCCGATCCACCGAACCATCAGGATCTCCTGAGCCAACTGATCCTTCCGGAAGCCGCGCAAAGGAAATTTTGGCATCAATGAGCCTTGAAGAAAAGGTTGGACAGATGTTTATCGTGAGATGTCCTCAGGAAGATGTTCCTGAAAAGATCAGGCAGTATCATATGGGCGGTTTGATACTGTTCGCGAAGGATTTCAGGGATAAATCAAAAGCTCAGAAAACCGAAGAGATCCGAAGCTATCAGGAAGTGTCAAAAATCCCCCTGCTTATAGGAGTTGACGAAGAAGGCGGAGATGTGAACCGCGTAAGCCTGTTTCCCCAGTACAGGGCATATCCGTTCAAGTCCCCGCAGGATTTATATGCCGAAGGCGGTTTTGATCTTATAGAGAGCGATACTGTTGAGAAGGCAAAGCTTTTAAAATCATTGGGAATAAACTTAAACATAGCCCCTGTATGCGATGTTTCCACCGACAGCTCCGACTATATTTACAGCAGAACCTTTGGAAAAAATGCTGAGGAAACAGCAAAATACGTTGAAAAAGTCGTCTCAGTCATGGTCAAAGAAAAGATTGGCTGCGTTTTGAAGCATTTCCCCGGCTATGGCGGCAATAAGGATACACATGCCGGGATAGCATATGACTACAGAAGCTATGAAACATTCATAAACAGCGACTTTATACCATTCAAGGCCGGTATTGAAGCAGGAGCGGGAGCAGTCATGGTGTCCCATAATATTGTTTCATCAATGGACAGCCAATACCCTGCTTCCCTGTCTCCTGAAGTCCATCGTATCTTGAGAGAGGAACTAGGTTTCAACGGTGTAATAATGACAGACGATTTATACATGAATGCCATAAAAGACTTTACCGGAGTCAATGAGGCATCTGTCCTTGCCGTTCTGGCAGGCAACGATCTGATATGCTGCACTGATTTTGAGCAGCAGATACCGGCAGTCATGGAAGCCGTCAAAAACGGGCAGATAACAGAAGAACGGATAGATTCATCAGTGCTCCGCATTCTTGAATGGAAGCTGAGTCTTGGGATCATCAGTTAATTTTTATCCCCTGCAGCACCATCTTTTTCCCGTTGCATCCAGGAAGTCTGTTGATTGTAAAACCCGCTTCCATAAGCGCTCTCCTGACTTCTCCGGCAACAGTGAAGGTAGCGCAGCTACCTCCGGCCCTTGTTTTTTTCCCGACAGCCATAAGCAACTCGGGTCGCCACATTGAAGGATTCTTTTTTGGTCCGTGTCCATCCAAAAACCAGACATCGCATGGAAGCTCCAATGCCTCAACCATTTCAAGAGCTTCACCAATCCACAGACTTAGTCTGATGGTACCGAAGGACTGCCGAATGTTCATTGTATGCCAGCCAGGAATATTTGTATCGATGCTTTTATATGCTTCGACAAGGACATCGATCTCTTCACCTACACGGTCTTTAAAGCCGCTTAAGATCAACTGCATCCTTTCTGGGGTCAAGGGATAAAGCTCAACAGTGTAATATTCGATCGATATATTACTTAAACCGCTCTTTTTGATATACTCCATAAGCGATACCACTGACCGGCCGGCACCAAAGCCCGTCTCTCCGATCCTTAAGGGCACATTCGATGCTATCGCTGAAGTAATTCGCTCAATCAGATAATTATTTTTGAAAAATACCTGCTGCGCTTCATCCAAAGCATTAACCACATCAAAATAGCGATCGTCAAAATGTTCATTAACAAGATATAATGGTATCTCCATGCTACCTTGCTTCCTCTAATACAGAATCGATAAACTTTCCATTTTCATAGAAGAGCTGACCGTCAGCATAAATTTTACCGCCTGACCGCATATCACACAGCATATCCCAGTGTATGGCCGATCTGTTCCTGCCGCCGGCTTCCGGCATGGAATCACCTATTGCCATATGAATGGTGCCTCCGATTTTCTCATCGAAGAGCATATTTCTTGTAAATTTTTGTATGCCATAATTTGTTCCGATAGCAACCTCACCAAAGAATGAAGCGCCTTCATCAGTTTGCAATAAAGCTTTCAACAGATCTTCACCTTTATCGGCAGCAGCCTTTACAACTTTGCCATCCTTTACTTCCAGGCGGATTCCTTCAATTTCCTTTCCGGCATATATTCCGGGAAAACTGAAACATATATGTCCGTTGATGTCGTTCTCTACAGGTGAAGTAAAAATTTCACCATCCGGGAAATTTTCTTTTCCATCGCAGTTGATCCACTTTCTTCCCTTGATGCAGACCTTAATGTCGGTTTCTTTCGAGATAATGTGCATGTATTCTTTTGTATCAAGGTACCTGACCCATTTCTCCTGCTCCGCACTTATCCTGAGCCACTCGGCGACAGGATCCTCAACATGCAGAAGGCCTGCACCGTAGACAAAATCCTCATATTCGCTCAAACTCATGGACGCTTCCTGAGCATCGCTGTATGTCGGGAACTGAGTGCCGCACCACCTGAGACTTTTATCACCCATTCTTTCTGAATAAATTTTTCTCCAACTGGCGGCTCCCTGAGACTTTAGCTTTATCCTGTCTGAATCGATGTTTGAAAATGCTTTGGTGTTTCTGCCTCCCCAGGCTGAGAGCCAAACATCGGCCTTTTTTATTACATTCTCCATTATGAAGTTGGATTCTTTCAGCTGCTCCTCAGTTGAATATTTAAGCTTGATTTCATCGATCTCCTGAGAAAACAGCAGCGTTTCAACATGAGCACCGGCCAATATCGCTTCCTTCACGACCTCTGCTACCCATGGCGTGCAAACTTCGTCAGCCGATACCAATACGAAATCACCTTTTTTTACGGCGGCAGAATAATTAACCAGGAGTTTTGCGAGCTTGTTCAATCTTATATCTTTCATGCTGTCGGTCTCCTTTACAATGTATTTTACCTGAATAGTATACATCAAAAGGACTGATATTTTCCAGCATTTGAACTTGCCCGGTCTTTTCCTCAAATCCTATACTGCATTAAGTTTGTATCCTCTGAATATGCTCTTTATTTTTTCTATCGATTCTTTTTCGGGTGGCTGGGTGTCGCCCAGTTCGTATTTCAGGCCAAGCTGCTCCCATTTATATTCTCCCATTTTATGAAACGGAAGGACGTCAACACGGCTTATGACCGTATATTTTGAAAGGTATCGGGCCATTTTTTCGATATCTTCGTAATTCTCGGTTATCCCCGGAACAACAACATGCCGTATCCATACCTCTTTACCGGTTTTCTCAAGATAGTCCAGAAGATTAAGAGCATCCTCGTTTCCTTTTCCGGTAAGGTCACGACATTTCATATCGTCGATGGATTTGATGTCAAGCAAAACCAGATCGACTTCATCTATTGCGTGTTTACATACTTTCAGGGGTATTGCACCAGATGTATCCAGCGCTGTATGGATACCGTGCTTTTTGCACTCTTTGAACAGAGCTGCTGCAAAGTCGGCCTGCAGGAGAGGCTCTCCTCCCGAAAGGGTCATCCCTCCCTTTTTGATAAAGCTCCTGTATTTCAGCATGTCTTCGATCAGTTCATTGACTGTATATTTTTTCCCGCTATTGGTCTTCCATGTATCAGGGTTATGGCAGAACTTGCACCTCAGCGGACAGCCCTGCAGAAAAATAATATAGCGTATTCCCGGCCCGTCAAGGGTCCCGAGTGTCTCAATTGAATGTACATACCCTTCCGGTTCTTTCATCTCCTGTTCACCCCTTCGCTCTAACATTGATAATATCTTGGGTAATGTATATATCTTCCCACACTTGCATGAAGTAACCGCTTTTCATCCTGATATAGAATCTGAATAAGATCCTTCACTACACTTCGTTCCGTTCAGGATGACAGGGCAATATGCTTCGTAGTATTTACTATGTCATTCTGAGCAAAGCGAAGAATCTTATCGCCTGAATTTGATGGTTTTAGATTCTTCATTCCGCTTCGCTCCATTCAGAATGACAAAACCCGGACTTTTTCTGTGGTTTAATCCGTTTCTGATTACTTACAGACAGCTATTGTCTGATTGCTCAAGGATCAAAACCTCTCATGGAATGTCCTGTTTATGACATCAAGCTGCTGTTCTCTGGTAAGCTTTATGAAATTGACGGCATATCCGGACACCCTTATGGTAAGCTGCGGATACAGCTCCGGATGCTCCATGGCATCAAGCAGCACTTCCTTGTTCAGTACATTGACATTGATGTGATGACCGCTCTCGCTGAAATATCCATCCATAAGGCTGATGAGGTTTTCTGTCCTTTCGTCCGCTGTCTTGCCCAGTGCTCCCGGAACTATCGAGAATGTATACGAGATCCCATCCTCGCTGTAATCATAAGGAAGCTTTGCAACAGACGCCATTGAAGCGATGCAGCCTTTTGTATCCCTCTTGTGCATGGGATTTGCTCCCGGAGCGAACGGCTCGCCCAGCTTTCTACCGTCGGGAGTGCTTCCTGTCTTCTTTCCGTACACAACATTCGAAGTTATGGTCAGGATCGACATGGTAGGCTTGCTGTTCCTGTATGTCTTATGCCTGCTCAGCTTTTTCATGAAGTTTTTGACCAGGTCCACGGCTATTTGATCCACCCTGTCATCGTTATTGCCGAACTTGGGGAAATCTCCCTCTATCTCATAATCGACCACAAGCCCCTTTTCGTTCCTTATCGGCCTTACTTTGGCATATTTGATGGCTGAAAGCGAATCCACTACAACCGAAAGCCCTGCTATCCCGCAGGCAGATGTCCTCAATATGTCCTCGTCGTGCAGCGCCATCTCTATTCTTTCGTAGCAGTACTTGTCATGCATGTAATGAATGATGTTGAGCGTGTTGATATAGAGCTTTGAAAGCCAGTCAAGAGTGTCATCGAACCTTTTCATCACTTCATCATAATCAAGATATTCACCTGTTATTGGCGCAAAGGCAGGTCCGACCTGCTCTCCGTATATTTCATCCACTCCGCCGTTTATGGCATACAGCAGAGCCTTTGCAAGGTTCGCTCTGGCTCCGAAGAACTGCATCTGCTTGCCGATCCTCATGGCTGATACGCAGCATGCGATACCATAGTCGTCTCCGAATTTTTCCCTCATAAGGTCGTCATTTTCGTATTGGATGGAAGATGTCTCTATGGAAAGCTTCGCACAGAACCTCTTGAAGTTCTCAGGAAGCCTTGGAGACCACAGGACCGTCATGTTGGGTTCAGGAGCGGGTCCAAGGTTTGTCAGTGTATGCAGGAACCTGTAGGTCATTTTTGTTACCATATGCCTTCCGTCAACACCGATGCCGCCAAGAGATTCTGTCACCCATGTGGGATCACCCGAGAAAAGCTCATCATATGCAGGCGTTCTTAAGAACCTTACCATCCTCAGCTTCATGACGAAATGATCTATGATCTCCTGGATCTCTTCTTCGGTATACCTTCCTTCTGCCAGATCCCTCTCTGAATAAATATCAAGGAATGTGGATACTCTACCCAGGCTCATTGCGGCACCGTTTTGCTCCTTGACAGCGGCAAGGTATGCGAAATACAGCCACTGCACGGCTTCTTTTGTATCCTGTGCCGGCCTGCTTATGTCGAAGCCATAGCTTGCAGCCATTTCCTTAAGCTCTCCAAGAGCTCTTATCTGCTCGCTCAATTCCTCGCGCTGCCTTATAACCGGTGAATTCATAATGTCGAACACATAGTTGTTGAGCGCTTCCTTTTTCTTTTCGATCAGAAAATCCACTCCGTAAAGCGGTACCCTGCGATAATCTCCTATTATCCTTCCTCTGCCGTATGCGTCAGGAAGCCCCGTTATGATGCCTGTATGTCTTGCTTTCTTCATTTCCTCGGTATATGCGTCAAATACACCGTCATTATGAGTTTTTCTGTATTTGAATACCTTCTCGACCTCAGGATCCATAGGCCTGTTATATGCTTTAAGAGATGACCTAACCATTCTTATTCCGCCAAAGGGCATGATGGCTCTCTTCAGGGGTTCGTCTGTCTGAAGCCCGACGATCACTTCATTTTCCTTATCAATATATCCGGGTTTATGGGATGTGATTGTTGAAATGGTATGCGTGTCAATATCCAGTATCCCTCCGTTTTTTCGCTCCCTTTCCATTAGCTCCTTAACCTTGTTCCATAGCCCTGTTGTCTTTTGGGTCGTGCTGGCAAGAAAGCTGTCATCGCCATCGTAGGGTGTGTAGTTTTTCTGTATAAAGTCTCTTACATCTATCTGATCGTTCCATTTTCCTGCTTTTAAACTGTTCATCATATAATACCCTCCATTCTCATTGTATTCATACATCATTGCAGCTACTGAAATACTTGCCAATACAGGCTTGCGCAATTTTGTATAATGTATTATGTATACAATTTACACTTATATTATAACCTAAATCGAATCCATTTTCAACCTATTCATGTTCAGCATTTTCAATCATCTTTTATCTGGTCAGAGAATGCTATTTGTGCTTAATATCAATTAGTTTCCGTCCTTAAAATATTTAGATTGCATATATATTCTTAATAATGTATAATTTTTCATTATATATCAGGAGGGCGATTTTATGGCCGATAAGATCACTTACGCGTCAGAATGCTTCAACAGCGGCTTGAATTGCGCGCAGTCCGTATTTACTTCCTATTGCGACGAATCAGGGTTGAGCAAAGAACAGGCAACTAAATTAGCTTGCGCCTTTGGAGCGGGAATCAGCCATCTGGGCGAAGTCTGCGGGGCCGTATCCGGCGCATTGATGGTACTGGGATCTATTTATGGCCCTTCCGACAAAAATGAAGTACATAAAAAAGCACTTACTAATTCACTGGCAAATGAGTTCGCGAAAAGATTCAAAATAATCAACGGAACGATCAACTGCTCTGAATTACTTAATTACGACCTCAGCAATGATGCACAGGTTGCAGCAGCAAAGCAGGCGGATATATTCAGGCAAAAGTGTCCGAAATTTATAAAGGATGCAGTTACCATACTTGAAGAGATAATTGCGGAGCAAAATGAAAAAATGACAGGCTGAATAAGGCCAATGACTGAAAAGCAGGAATGGTGATTTTAACTGTTCCTGTTTTTTCATGGGTTCAGTTTTTCTGCAATCTGTGATGCACGCTTTCTTATTATCCCCGATATAACAGCTATAACAGCTCTCCCCTGTATTTTTATAAACCGGAACAAAAAAGCCATACATAATGATACTGTTATACAGCCAAGAAAAATAAGTCCATAGACGACAGGCCTGAAGGATATCCCGGATCTGTATATCAATCCTGCAACTATGTTGATTGCATAGGCATGAGCCAAATATGCCTGGTATGAATGATCCCCGATGAATTTGAAAACACAGGACGACCGGCTTTTTTGCACCCAATCTGCCATAGCAAGCCGATACAGACTAAAAATACACAAAACCGTTAGTAAAAAATAATGAGGTTTAAAGAATGACGGATAAGCCAGACTGATCTTGCCGCCTGAAAATCCTTTTTTGTAATATAAAAGCTCAAGCAAAGCAAAGCTGACGGCAAAAGCCGAAATAATGATCACAGAATGCTTTTTGAGCAACATTCTGGTCTGTTCCAGATTCAAAGCGACTACTCCGCCAAGCACGAAATAAAAAACATATGAGATCGAATTTCTTGTGATGTAATCGGCAAACAGGAACTTTATGACCGGGTTCTGCGGCTTAACTATGCCATATGGAAGCAAATACGAAGGTAGTAAGATATATGCTGAATACAAGGCGGCAAAGATGCAAAAGATCACAACACGTCCCTTTATGGCAAAATGCTTTTCTGTTTTTTTGAATACTGCTATGTAAACGGGGAAAAGCAGATAAAACTGAAAAATCATGATTATGTACCATAGATGATAACCCCCCTCCCCTAGAAGGAGAGCTCTTATGTACCCTCCAGCGTTGCGGTTATCCTGGGGGGTGTAATAAATATAGTACAAAGCTGACCAAAGAATATAGGGAACGAGGATCTCTCTGACCCTTTTCACTATAAACTTCAGGTAATCAATTCTTTCGTAGTAATTGTAAAAAAGGACTATCCCGGATGCAAAAACAAAGGCGGGCACAGCAAACTTGGTTGCCAGAAAAAGGACTGAAATAACTGCCGATTCCCATCCTGATATATCAGTCCTTTGATATGCTCCAAGAACATGCTGCAGCGCAACTGCCATAAATGCGACCGTTCTGAAAAGATCCAGTTCTGAAATCCTTTGTTTTTTCATACTATCCTTTCTGCAAATACTTTAAATAAAAAAACGGGCTTAAATAAAGCTATTTTGCTCATCCTACATTGTACCATAAAAACTGATCATCTTCTTTGATAAATAAGCTATGGTATAACATGGTATTTTAAAACATGACCCCAGATACCGGCAGCGAGAAAAAGAATAGGGCCCAAGCCCTGTATTTTTTATATCATATATGTAAACATCTATTATAAATAGCGTATGCTATAAGAGAACGCTTTCTGTTGTAAACTGATATGAATCTGCGTTTTTTGAAATCCTTTTGCATTTAATCGAGCCGTTTTTGTCAAGTATAAATGAGTTTAGGGGACGGAGGATTTTACTCAAAAAAATGAGTAAAATCCTCCGTCCCCTAAACTCAGTCCCCAAAACTCATACTTATAAGTATTTTTCCAGCCAGTAATTGACCTGTATCATGTAGGCCATAAGCTGTGGGGCAGCCATCAACTGGCCGAACCACGGCTTTCCGTATTCGGCTGGAGCCTTCATGAAGGCAAGTGCTTTTTCCCTGTCAGTAAAGGACATGATGGGCGAATTGGGGTTATTTATTATATCCGAGAACCTCTGAGCCAGCAGATGCTCATAATTCGGATTATATGTCTTCGGATAAGGACTTTTTTTGCGAAGCAAAAGTCTTTCGGGCAGAAGATCCCTGCAGGCTTCCCTTAAAAGGGATTTTTCAATGCCTTCCCTGTATTTCATCTCCCATGGCACATTGAAGACATACTCGACGATCCTGTGATCGGCAAAGGGCACTCTCGCTTCAAGCCCGGAATACATACTGGCTCTGTCCATTCTGTCCAGCAATGTCTGCATGAACCATTTTATGTTGAGATATGCTATATCTTTGCGTCTTCTTTCGATCAGGCTTTCACTTTCCATACAGGGAGCTTCGCTGAGTGATTCGGTATACCTGGCATGTATATAATCCTTCAGATCGAGTTCTTTGATAAAATCATCTGACAAAAGCAGCGTCCTTGCCTTTACATCATTGGACCATGGAAATCCGTCGGACCAGAACAGATCCTCTCTGTAGAACCATGGATAACCGCCGAATATCTCGTCTGCGCACTCGCCCGTCAGTGCGACTTTATTACTTCTTTTGACAAGTGAACAGAAATACAGAAGTGAAGCGTCGATGTCGGCCATGCCGGGCAGATCCTTGGCATCCACTGCAGTATAAAGAAGATCGGCCAGCATGCTTTCATCGCATTCGAGATAAGTGTGGTTCAGGCTGTAGTTTTCAAGCATTATATCCACAAAAGGTCTGTCACGCTCGGGCTGGAAGGCGTTCGATCTGAAATACAGGCTGTTGTCCTTGAAATCGAATGAAAAAGTATTGAGCCTTGCCCCTCTTTCATCCAGGAAATCGGAAGCCACCGCAGTCACGATGCTTGAGTCGATCCCTCCTGACAGGAAGCTGCAGACCGGTACATCGGAAACCATTTGTCTTCTGACTGCATCACGAACCAGAAATGATACCTTTTCCACTGTTTCCTGATAGCTGTCCCTGTGGATCTTAAGCTCAATATCCCAGTAGCGGATGCTTTTGAAGCCGTCCCTGTCAAAAACTGCGTAATATCCTGGCTTTACTTCGTTTATACCCCTGAACACACCATTCCCTGACGTGCGGGCAGGACCTATGCCGAAAATCTCTCTGTAGCTGTTCATATCGATTCCAGGCTTAATGCCGGGAAAACCGAAAAGAGCCTTGATTTCCGAGCCGAATACGAGAGTATCGTCCTTTATTGCATAAAACAGCGGTTTCACACCCAGCCGGTCGCGGTATAAAACCAGCCTTTCTGCCGCTTCGTCCCATATGGCGAAGGCAAATATCCCGTTAAGCCTGTTGACGAAATCAATTCCGTGATGAATGTAAGCGTAAAGTATGACCTCGGTATCGGTCGTGGTTTCAAATATGAATCCAGCATTTTTCAGCTCGGGTACCAGTTCTTCGGTATTGTAGATCTCTCCGTTATAAACAATAACATATTCCGAGTCTCCGATGACCCGTATTATAGGCTGCTTCCCGTTTAAGAGATCCCGTATGGACAGGCGGGCATGGCCAAGCCCGACATGGTTTGCAAGGTATTCTCCTGAATCGTCATTCCCGCGATGGGCTAATGATTTTCTCATATCGATAATGGTATTGAGCCAAAGCTCCCTGTTATTGACATAGTCGATTTTATAATTGCAAAAGCCCGCTATTCCGCACATATCAGCACCTCTTCATATAACATTAAAGGCGTCACCGGATAATGCAAAACACAACCGGTGAACGCCTTTGTTCACATTATTATTTTATATGCGAACAGTGGTGAAATGTTTACAAATGCACTGACAAAGATTCTTTGCTTCGCTCAGGATGACACAACAACTGTAGAACAGCATTAGTGCCGGGCTGCTGCCTTAGATTTGCTCAAAATGACGTAATAAAGACGGGTGCAAGGTTTCTTCGCTTCGCTCAGGATGGCATAACAAGGGAAGTCTGACGCATCCTGTCCATGGCTTTTTTCACATTGTCTGTATTTCCAAAGGCGGTCAGGCGGAAGAAGCCCTCGCCCTGTTTCCCGAATCCGACTCCCGGAGTTCCGACTATATTGTACTTATTCAGGAGCAAGTCAAAGAACTCCCACGATGACATTTTTTCAGGGCACTTAAGCCATATATAAGGTGAGTTGGTCCCTCCTGTGAACCAGATGCCAAGTTCTTTCATAGTTTCAGTTATTATTTTTGCGTTATTAAGATAATAACTAATGCTCTCCCTTATCTGGGACAAGCCTGGCTCGGTAAATACAGCTTCGGCTCCCCTTTGCACTATGTATGGAACACCGTTGAACTTGGTCGACTGGCGCCTTAACCAAAGCTTGTTGAGCGAAGTATTCTCTCTAACAAGCTCATTTGGCACAACAGTATAACCGCAGCGGGTACCTGTAAAGCCAGCTGTTTTGGACAGTGAACAGAACTCTATGGCGCACTTTTTCGCACCGGGGACCTGATAAATGCTTGTAGGAAGGTTTTCATCCCGAATGAATGCTTCATATGCGCTGTCGAACAAAATCACCGCGTCCTTTTCAATCGCCCAGTCAACCCAGAGTTTGAGCTGTTCCTTTGTATAAACAGCTCCTGTGGGATTGTTCGGCGAGCAGATATATACTATATCTCCTTCTGTTTTCTCATCAGGCAGCGGCAGAAAATCGTTACCCTCATTGCCGATAAGGAATGTGATCTTTCTTCCGGCCATGATATTGGTATCCACATACACAGGGTAAACCGGATCAGGAATAAGGACCGTATTGTCTGTGTCAAAAATATCAAGGATATTGCCCAGATCGCTTTTTGCGCCGTCGCTTATGAAGACTTCGTTCTCATCCAGAGAAACGCCCTTTTTCTCATAGTAACCGCAGACAGCTCTTCTTAAAAAGCCATATCCCTGCTCCTCGCCATAACCCTTGAAGGTATCAGTCTTTTCCATTTCTGCAGTTGCCTTTTTCATGGCATCAGTCACTGCTGGAACAAGAGGAAGCGTTACATCTCCTATTCCAAGTCGTATGATTTCTTTGTCAGGATTGTTTTGTTTATATTCATTGACCTTTTTCGCTATCAGTGAAAAAAGATAACTGTCTTCAAGATTCAAGAAATTACTGTTTATTTTCATAAGAATCCTCCAATGCTGCTTTCAGAAGTCCCAGAAACAATGGATGAGGTTTATTTGGCCTGCTCTTGAACTCAGGATGATACTGAACTCCAATAAAGAAGCGGTTGGAAGGAAGTTCTACAGCCTCCACCAGCTGTTCATTCGGCGATGTACCGCAAATCACAAGTCCTTTTTGTGTCATGATATCCCTGTAGTTGTTATTGAACTCATACCTGTGTCTGTGCCGTTCGCTGATCAGTTCTTTTCCGTATAATTCCTTAAGCCTTGTTCCCTCTTTTATCTTGCATGGATAAGCGCCCAGCCGCATAGTTCCGCCTTTTCGTGTTATTCCGATCTGATTTTCCATAAGATCGATGACAGGATATTTGCATGTCGGGTTGAATTCGGATGAATGGGCATCTTCAAATCCGCAAACATTGCGCGCATATTCGATCACAGTGATCTGCATGCCAAGACATATTCCCAGAAGAGGGATATCATTTTCCCTGGCGTACTGGCAGGTAATGATCTTGCCTTCTATTCCCCTGTCACCAAAACCGCCGGGGATTATGATGCCGCTTGCTCCCTGCAGTTTTTCGGCAACATTCTCTCTTGTGACCTCTCCGCTTTCCACCCATTTTATCCTGACCTTGGCACCGGTATCATATCCTGCGTGGTTCAGGCTCTCGATTATGGAAAGGTATGCATCGGGAAGCTTCACATATTTGCCTACTATGGCTATGACGACTTCCCTGTGGCGGTTGTGTATCTTCCGGATCATGTTTTTCCATTCACTTAAGTCCGGTTCCTTTGTCTCAAGCTTGAGTTCCCTGCACACCACTTCGTCAAAGCCTTCCTCATGCAGCATGAGCGGAGCCTCATAAAGGCATGAAAGTGTAAGGTTTTCTATTACGCAGTCACGTTTGACATTGCAGAACAGGGAGATCTTATCCTTTATATTTTCGTCCAGCGGTTCATCTGCGCGGGCAACTATGATATCCGGAGAAATACCCATCGCCTGAAGTTCTTTGACCGAATGCTGGGTAGGCTTTGATTTGTGCTCATTGGAGCCCTTAAGGTATGGAACCAGTGTAACATGAATAAAGAGGCAGTTCTCCCGGCCTTTTTCAAGTGAAATCTGCCTTATTGCCTCCAAAAAGGGCTGGCTTTCGATATCGCCCGTCGTGCCTCCGATCTCTGTTATAAGCACGTCTGCACCACTGGTTTCAGCCCCGCTGTATATGAATTCCTTGATCTCTCCGGTTATATGAGGTATAACCTGTACTGTTTGTCCCAGATAACCGCCGGTTCGCTCGCGATTGAGAACATTCCAGTATACCTTTCCCGATGTAAGATTGGAATACTTGGTGAGATCCTCATCGATGAAGCGTTCATAATGCCCTAAATCAAGGTCTGTCTCGGCACCGTCATCTGTTACGAACACCTCACCATGCTGGAAAGGACTCATGGTGCCGGGATCGACGTTCATATACGGATCAAGCTTTTGAGATGCCACCTTCAGGCCTCTCTGCTTCAGAAGTCTTCCCAGGCTCGCAGCCGTGATACCTTTACCAAGGCCTGATACGACACCGCCTGTAATAAAAATAAATTTTGTCATGGCTTTATTCCTCTTTTCCCCTTCATATTTCGATTACCCCCTCAAAAACTTTGGTACATCCGCCGGTCATAAATACAGCATCTTTTGTATAATTGACAATAAGCTCTCCTCCTGCAAGAAGCACACGGATATCCTCTCCCTTGCTGCAGTACCCGTTAAGTACTGCCGCTACCGCAGAGGCACAGGCTCCGGTCCCGCAGGCAAGCGTCTCACCGCTTCCCCGCTCCCATACGCGCATTTTAAGTGTGCTTTTATCGATGACTTTTATAAATTCGGTATTGACACGTTCAGGAAAGATCTCATTATGCTCAAACTTAGGTCCTAATACTGCAAGGTCCAAACTGTCAACATCCTCGCAAAAAACCACGGCATGAGGATTGCCCATTGAAACACAGGTTATATTGAACGGTTTTCCGTCGATTATTACAGGATGATCAACTATCCTCTCGCCTGGCAGATCCACCGGGATCTTTGAAGGCTCGAGCACTGCTTTCCCCATATCCACTCTGACAGTGGAAACGAGTCCGTTTCGGGTATTCAGTTCCAGGGTTTTAACACCGCTCAGGGTCTCGATTTTCAATATATTCTTTCTGACAATTCCGTTGTCATACAAATATTTTGCCACGCATCGGACAGCATTTCCACACATTTTTCCTTCGCTGCCGTCAATGTTGAACATCCTCATTTTTGCGTCTGCTGTTTCGCTTTTCAGTATCAATACGATTCCGTCTCCGCCTATTCCGAAGTGGCGGTCAGACAAAGCAACAGCCAGCTTCTCCGGTTGTTCCGGTTCCCTGTTGAAACAGTCTATATAAATATAATCATTGCCACATCCGTGCATCTTGATAAATTCGAGTCTGATAAACATCCCTCATTTCAAAAAAAAGTATTAGCAGCACACCCTTAGTGCTGGGCTACATTTCTTGAGCACTGACAACTTCCTGGACAAGGGACAGCAGGAAGATCACAACAGCATGTCAACAATATCATTTTGAAACAGTCCCTGCAAAGATTCTTCGTAACTGCGCCTCTCAGTATGATATATTGTTGCCGGTTTTGTATTTCTCTACCTCGCCTATAAACTTGTCAAACAAATAGCCGGTATCTCTCGGTCCTCCGCACCCTTCGGGATGGAACTGCACCGAGAAATATGGCCCGTTCAGATATCGTATCCCTTCGCACGTACCGTCATTCATATTGATGAACCAGGGTTTTGCCACCGATTCGTCTATACTCTCACCGGTCACATAATAGCCATGATTCTGGCTTGTTATATACACACGGTCCATATCCAGATCCTTGACCGGCTGATTGGCTCCTCTGTGCCCATATTTTAGCTTCTTTGTAACGAAACCGTTAGCAAGGGCCATAAGCTGGTGTCCAAGACATATGCCGAAAACAGGTATACCGGATTTGATAAGCTTCTTCAAATTCCCGATTACCTCCACATTGTCGGCAGGATCGCCCGGGCCATTGGAAAGCATTATCCCATCCGGATTATATCCTGTTATCTCTTCTGCAGGTGTGTCATGGGGCATAAGTACCACCCTGCAATTCCTTTTGACGAGCTCTCTCACTATATTTGCCTTATATCCGAAGTCAAGCATCGCGATATTATATAAGCCTTCATCGTTTATAACTGTTTTTTCCTTCACAGAAACATTTTCAACAGGCTTCGCCACCCTGTAAGACCGGATTTTCTCCAAATCAGCATTTTCGGGGTTCGTTGTTATGAGCCCGTTCATGGTACCTTTATCACGCAGTATAATAGTCAGCTCTCTGGTATCGATATCGCATATGCCTACTATGTTCCGCTCCTTCAAAAAGGCGTCAAGACTGCCTTTGCTTCTGAAATTCGACGGTTCTTCACAAATACTTTTGACTATGTATCCTTTTGCTGAAACCGTACTGCTTTCAAAATCCTCCGGAATGACGCCATAATTTCCGATCAGCGGATATGTCTGCATAATTATTTGACCATAGTAGCTTTTGTCTGTCAGAGTCTCCAGATACCCAGTCATACCTGTAGTAAAAACGATCTCTCCGATCACATCACCGTCTGCTCCCAATCGGCAGCCCTCGAAAATTTTGCCGTTCTCCAGCACCAGGTACGCTTTATCGTTCATCAATATTCCTCCAAATAAACCGAATAACTGTTATTTTGCTCAAATCGAATATCAATTCTCATAAGTCTTCAGAATCTCTTCGGCGACTTTCCTTCTGGTCATCCTCATGTCCATTGCCTGTTTTTCGATATATCTGTGAGCTTCCGGCTCTGTCAGGGACAGATGAGATATGAGGATGCATTTCGCCCGGTCAATGATCCGTATATCTTCGATCTTTTGAATTAGCTTTCTGTTTTCATTCTTAATTGCATTGATGCGTCTGTGCATCACTGAAGTCAGCTTCAGGGCGTTCCATAACAGAGGTTTGCTGATCGGCTTTGAAATCGTGATGATGCCATCCTTTTCTACTTTGCCTGATACTTCCTCATACAGCTCGGACTTGACTATCATGATCACAACGCTCAATTTTCTTGCTGTTATCTGGCGGGCAATGTTTTCGCCAAACTCATCAGGCAGCGGAGTGTTTATGACGCACAAGTCAAAGTCCTTTTCCATCAATTGACGCCTGGCTTCACCGGCGCTGGAAACGGTGGCGATATTGGTGACAGAGGCTTCTTTCAGAATGCCGGCCAGACAATCAGCACTTTTTCCGGAGCAAGATATTATCAATGCACTGTCCATATCACCCCACCTTTCCTTAATGTTTCAGTATCTTGAAATGTGTCAAAGTGTCCGTCCCCAAAACTCAGTTTTCAGTATAAAGCTGTTTATACGGATTTCTGGCGTTGGGTGTCAGGAGGTAAAATGTTTTGCCCAGTATTTCTTCCATAGAAACACCGAACAAGTCCGAGAATTCTGCAAGGATATCCTCTATCCCTTTAATGTCGTCCTTATTGGCAACACTGGCGCTCACCTGCTTTGGAAGATTCTTTGGAGCTTTGCTGCTCCTTATGAATATTTCGCCACCGTGCATCCCCACGCCTGTAAAATACCCGGTCGGAAAACTGTCAGTATCCAGACCCAGGACGATGATCAGTCCCCCAGCAAGGTACTCACCCAAAAAGCTGCCCGTACTTCCTCCGACCACTATGACAGGCTTCTTGTCCTTGTACTCCTTCATATGAATGCCGGTCCTGTAGCCTGCATAGCCTTTCACAAATATCTTTCCGCCCCTCATGGCATATCCGAGGGCGTCACCTGCATTGCCGTTGATTATTATCTTACCGTCATTCATAGTATCTCCCGTGGCATCCTGGGCATTCCCGTTCACAACTATGGTCGCGCCGTCAAGATATGCCCCCAGTGCGTTGCCCGGTGTCCCGTTTATTGTTATGGTTTTATTTGAAGCGCCGCTGCCGATAAAACGTTCTCCGTAGCAGTCGTATATAACAACGTCTTCATCGGTGTTACGTATTTTCTCGTTAAGCGCCTGATATCCCAGTTCACATGCCCGCAGATCCATAAAAAAACCTCCATCTGACTGTTTTATGACTCATCAGCCCAATCAGTTTCAAGCTATACCTCCCAGTTTGCATGCCCGCTCTTCCTTGCTGAATGCCATAAGGCCGGGCACTTTGCAGATCAGATCAAAATCCAGTGTATCCAGCGGTGTTCTCTCCCGGATAAGGGAAGTATAGATGCCTGCTTTTTCGATATTCCCGATCAGGATATAGCCGTTCAGTTTATTATTTGAGTAGAAAAGCTTTTTATAATTTTCCTGGTCAGCTTCATAATACACATCGCCTGCATAGGTCCCCGCCGTTATGATGTGCTTTCCGAACAGTCCGATGGCATTCATGGGAATTGCCTTGTCAAACACATAATCTGCTCCTGACATGTTCATTCCCGCGCATTCGCCCTGCATGTATGCGTTCGGAAGCAGCGCCATGACTCTCATTTCTCCCGAAGAAACATCTATGCACTCGCAGCAGTCGCCCGCAGCGTAAATATCCGGAATGGATGTTCTGCACCTTTCATCTATGACAATACCTCTGTTTGTTTTCCCTCCGATGTCCTTCAGCAGGGATATGTTGGGCCGCACCCCGACAGCCATGACAAGAACATCGAACGGGATCTCTGTATTGTCATCCAGTATGGCAGTATTCTCACTGAGCTCTATTATCTGATGATTCAGAAAAAAACTGATGTTATTGTTTTCCAGATGTCTCTTGATTATTTCCGAGCCCTCTTCATCCAAAATGCTTGACAACACTCTTGTGGACAGATCTATGCATACTGTCTCAACCTTTTTTCTGCTGATCCCCTCGGCGCATTTCAGCCCGATAAGTCCGGCTCCTACGATCAGGACTTTGGTGTTCTCCTCAAGAACACTTTCCAGTCTTTTTGCATCATCCAGGGTGGTGAATGTGAATTTATTCTTTACTTTTTCCAGTCCCTTTACAGGAGGAACGAACGGTGATGAGCCTGTTGCGATGAGCAGCCTGTCATAGCTTACATTTTGCCCGTCATCCAGCAAAACCGTTTTTTTGTCCGGATCGATTCTTACTGCAGTTTTATTGAGCATCAGCTCACACCCGTTTTCACTGTAAAAGCTGTCACTTCTGTATTTCATTTTGTTTTCATCGGTCTTACCCAGCAAAAGATAGGAAATCAGCGGTCTTGAATATGTATGATAGCTCTCGTTGCTGATTATCACGATCCTGCCTTCCCTGTCATTTTTCCGAATGGCCTCTACCGCACCGACAGCGGCTGCTGAATTGCCTATGATCACATACTTCAAGCTACTCACCCCTCTCCTCGAACACGATCGCTCCGTTAGGACAGCCCTCGACACATTTCGGTGTTCCGCCGGCTGTTTTTATACAGAGCTCGCATTTTTGTATAGCTCCATCCTCGGAAGGAGATACTGCGCCAAACGGGCAGCTTAATATGCATGTATAGCAACCGATGCATCTGTTCCTGTCGATGGTTATGATGCCATCCTTTCTTGTCAAAGCCCCTGTAATGCAGCCCTTTACGCAAAGCGGCTCATCGCAGTGCCTGCAGGATACTGCAAAGCTGATACCATCCTTTTCCTCGATCCTTATCCTCGGATGGATCCTTATGTCCTTCAGCGCTCTTGCCATATCCTTTTCATTGGTCGATGCAAAAGCGCAGTAATATTCACACAAGTGGCAGCCCAGGCACCATTTTTCATTTACATATACACGTTTCAAATTCCTTCACCACCGTTAGATGTTTTGTTATCTATAAACTGGCGTACTCCGCTTTCTTGATATCATCCTGATTGTAAGAACTCTGCAAGGATTCTTCGGTCGCTATGCTCCCTCAGTCTGTGCCAGATTTTCTACTCGCCTGCGTGCTTGATGCCGAGAATCTGAAGCTCCTTTTCGTTAAGCCCCACGCCTCTTAGCATCAGCCTGTTTCCTTTCAGGCTTTCGATCGAGTTTATGCCCATGCCGCCCATCATTTCCTTTATCTCATGCTTCCAGGCATTCATAAGGTTTACAAGCCTCTTATAGCCCAGATTCGGATTCAGGCGCTTTACCAGATCTTCTCTCTGGGTAGCTATTCCCCAGTTGCATTTTCCGGTATGGCAACTCCGGCACAAATGGCACCCCAGAGCGATCAGTGCTGCTGTTCCTATATAGACGGCATCAGCTCCAAGGGCTACGGCCTTAACTACGTCGGCGCTGGAACGAATGCTTCCTGCGACAACTATTGAAACATTGTTGCGGATACCTTCATCACGCAATCTTTGATCCACGCTTGCCAAAGCCAGCTCTATTGGAATACCTACATGGTCTCTGATCCTTGTGGGAGCTGCACCTGTTCCCCCGCGGAAACCGTCGATGGCGATGATATCCGCGCCGCTTCGTGCAATACCGCTCGCTATCAGGGCTACATTGTGCACTGCGGCGATTTTAACTATAACAGGCTTGGTGTATCCGGTCGCTTCCTTCAGTGAATATACAAGCTGACGAAGATCCTCTATGGAATAAATGTCATGATGCGGAGCCGGAGAGATGGCGTCTGTCCCTACGGGTATCATACGTGTCTTTGATATGTCCTCTCCAACCTTTGTTCCGGGAAGATGTCCTCCTATTCCCGGCTTGGCTCCCTGCCCCATCTTGATCTCAATGGCAGCGCTGCTTTCGAGATATTTCTTATGTACTCCGAAACGCCCTGAAGCCACCTGGACTATCGTGTTTTTCCCGTACTTGTAAAAATCCTCATGAAGACCGCCTTCGCCTGTATTGTAGAGTATCCCGAGTTCCGTGGCAGCTCTTGCCAGGCTTTCATGGGCGTTATAGCTGATGGAGCCATAGCTCATTGCCGAAAACATCACAGGCATTGAAAGCTTTAATTGAGGCTTCAGGTTGTTGATCAGCCTTCCTTTCTCATCCCTTTCGATCCTTTCGGGCTTTGCTCCAAGATAGACCCTGGTTTCCATAGGTTCCCTCAACGGATCAATGGAGGGATTCGTGACCTGGGAAGCGTTGAGCAGGATCTTATCGAAATAAACAGGATAGTTTTCCGGGTTTCCCATGCTGGAAAGCAATACGCCTCCGCTGCCTGCCTGTTTATAGATCTCCTTGATGCTTTTGCCGGTCCAGTTTGCATTCTCCTTGAAGGTATGATCGGACTTGACTATTTTCAAAGCCCTCGTTGGGCAAAGCGAAACACAGCGATGGCAATTCACGCATTTTGCGTTGTCAGCCACCATCTTGTTTTTGTCGCTGAGATACTCGTGCGCTTCATTGGCGCACTGGCGCTCGCACACTCGGCAGACTATGCATCTGTCATAGTCTCTGACTATTTCGTAATCAGGATATATATATTCAACAGCCATTTAAGCCTTACCTCCCTCCAGTGTAACGATGACTCCTTCGCCGCCCCTGGGAGACCAGATCCTGTCAAGGTCATTCTGTATTACCCTTATAGCCGCCTCCTCGCTGGCTGCATAAAACATGTCATCCTTTTCGCCGCAAACCATGCTTCTGAGCTTCAACCTGTCATTAAGAGCCATCATTCCGCCCTCGAAACCCACTATTATCGAAAACGGACCTGTTATCAGCAGTGACGCAAAAGCGTTCCTCAGGTATTCGAGCTCTTCCCTCTCTTTTTGAGGTTTGCTTTCTATGGTCGACCAGAACGGAGCGGCGATCACCGAACAGATCTCCTTTAAAGTAAGTCCTATTTTCCTGTGCAGATAGTCAAATATGTAGGCTATTACTTCGGTATCGGTTTTAAGCGTGCATTTGTATCCATACATCTCGATGGTCCTGCGGTTTGCGTCATATGAGGATATCTCACCGTTATGGACCACGGTATAATCAAGCAGTGAGAACGGATGAGCTCCTCCCCACCATCCGGGAGTATTGGTGGGATAACGGCCGTGTGCTGTAAAGCAATACCCTTCGTATTCCTCCAGTCTGTAGAAACGTCCTACATCTTCCGGGAATCCTACCGCCTTGAACACTCCCATATTCTTTCCGCTCGAAAACACATACGCGCCATCGATACGTGTATTTATCCGGAAAACGCATTTTACCACGAATTCCTTGTCATCCAGCTGACTGTCTGCCAGTTTTGTTGGAAGAGGAGTGACAAAGTATCTCCATATAAGTGGTTCGTCTTTGATGGCCGGAACCTTCCTGGTCGGGATCTTTGAAAGGTTTATGATGTCAAAATGCTCTTCTATAAACTCTTCACATTCCTTCTTCGCCGATTTGCTCTCATAGAAGATATGGAATGCGTAATAATCCTTATACTCAGGATAAATCCCATATGCTGCGAATCCTCCTCCGAGTCCGTTGGATCGTTCATGCATAACTGCGATCGAATCAATTATGCTTTTGCCCGAAAAGCGTTTGCCGGATTTTGAGAAAATCCCCGATATTGCGCATCCTGATATGTTTCTGAACATTCCTTCTCTCAAAAGCCATACCTCCAATTCATAGCGAAAGGCGTTCATCACATAGTACCATTCGGAAGCGCAAACCATCGGGTGTACGCTGCCTGACACTATCTGATGAACGCCTTTGTTCACACTGCTTATGATACTATATAGCTATGCATGTGTCAATAGTTTTATGAATTTTCTATTTTATAATATTGCATATTACGCTTGTTTGTCAACACTTTTTATATATATTATATGTATATTTGCAAGTTAGGTGTTACTAAGTTGCATTTTGTATAAAAATTTTTATAAAAAATGTTGACAGTTCAATCTCATCGTGTTAAACTTTTTTCATACAGCAAAGGTGCTGTGGACATATTAATCCGCGGCACCTTTGCTTTTTTGATAGACAGATTTTTAGAGAATTACTTGGTTATATTGGGAGGTAGCATATTGCATGAGCAAATTGATCGTGCCAAAAGGGTATAAATCGGTTTTAAGCCTGTATGATACCCAAACCGCAATTGGAAGGATCAAAAGGATCTTTGAGGACAAACTGGCATGCGCATTGAATCTGAAGAGAGTCTCTGCCCCGTTGTTCGTAACGGCCGGTACGGGAATCAATGACGACCTTAACGGTATCGAGCGTCCTGTTGAATTTGAGGTCAAGGAAACCAATTCAAAAGCACAGGTCGTTCAGTCACTGGCCAAGTGGAAACGCCTGGCATTGTATAAATACGGCTTTCCGGTCAATGAAGGCTTATATACCGATATGAACGCAATCCGTCGTGACGAGGAGATGGATAATCTCCATTCGGTGTATGTCGATCAATGGGACTGGGAAAAGATAATCGACCTTCCTTCAAGAAACATCGACACTCTTAAGAAAACGGTTGAAAAAATAGTCGGTGCCATATGCGATACTCTTGAAGAGATAAAGAAACTGTATCCGAAACTTACGCTGGAACTCACTAGAGACGTTTCATTCATAACTACACAGGAGCTTGAAGATATGTACCCGTCACTTTCACCGAAGGAACGGGAAAACAAATATCTTAAGGATCATAAAACGGCATTTATCATGCAAATCGGCGATGTACTGAAGTCAGGCACAAGACATGACGGCAGAGCGCCGGATTATGATGACTGGAAGCTTAACGGAGATATCATGTTCTGGAATGATATCCTGGAATGCGCTTTTGAAGTTTCCTCCATGGGTATCAGGGTAGACAGGAAATCACTGGACGAACAGCTGACAAAAGCCGGCTGCGATTACCGCCGCGGTTTAATGTTCCACAGGATGCTGCTTGACGGAGAACTGCCGCTGACAATGGGTGGCGGGATAGGTCAGTCAAGATTATGCATGCTTTTGCTTCAAAAAGCCCATATCGGAGAAGTTCAGGTTTCAGTCTGGGATGATGACACCATTTCAGGTTGTAAAGCCGCAGGAATAGAATTGCTTTAAGGAGGGAAAAAAATGGCAGTCAATATCAAAGAAATTTTCGGAAGTATGGTATTTAATGACCCGGTAATGAAGGAGCGCTTACCAAAGGATATTTATAAAGCGCTTAAAAAGACGATGAAAAACGGCACACACCTTGAATTGGATGTAGCCAATGTGGTGGCGAGCGCCATGAAGGATTGGGCCATAGAAAAAGGCGCCACTCACTTTACCCATTGGTTCCAGCCAATGACGGGAGTAACAGCTGAGAAGCATGACAGTTTCATAGTGCCCGATGGCGAAGGTTGCGCCATAATGGAGTTCTCAGGCAAAGCTCTCGTAAAAGGCGAGCCTGACGCATCAAGCTTTCCATCCGGCGGATTGCGCTCAACATTTGAGGCCAGAGGATATACCGCATGGGATCCTACCTCATATGCATTTATAAAGGATAAGACATTGTATATCCCGACAGCTTTCTGCTCATACAGCGGAGAAGCTCTCGACAAGAAAACACCTCTCCTGCGCTCCATGCAGGCCCTCAACAAACAGGCTCTTCGCGTTCTGAAGCTGTTCGGAGTCACCGATGCGAAGCGCGTGGTATCATCTGTCGGTCCGGAGCAGGAATACTTTTTGATAGACAGAAGCGTATACTTGAAAAGACCTGATCTCATTTACTGCGGAAGGACGCTGTTCGGTGCCCGTCCTCCCAAAGGTCAGGAAATGGAAGATCATTATTTCGGAGCTATAAAACAGCGTGTTTCCGCTTTTATGCGCGAACTGGACGAGGAGTTATGGAAGTTGGGCATTTACGCGAAAACAGAGCATAATGAAGTTGCTCCCGCTCAGCATGAGCTTGCTCCCATCTACTCAGAATCGAACATAGCTACGGACCATAACCAGCTGGTCATGGAGCTTATGAAGAAAGTCGCCCTGAAGCACGATCTGGTTTGCTTACTGCATGAAAAACCCTTTGCAGGAGTAAACGGAAGCGGTAAACATATCAACTGGTCAATATCCACAGATACGGGAATCAACCTGTTGGAGCCGGGCGATACTCCATTTGAGAATGCGCAGTTCCTTTTGTTCCTCGTAGCCGTCATCAAAGCCATAGATGATTATCAGGACCTTTTACGTGTATCGGTCGCAAGCGCAGGAAACGACCACCGACTTGGCGCAAATGAAGCTCCGCCTGCCATAGTATCAGTATTCTTAGGTGAAGAACTGACCGAGATCCTCACAGCGCTTGAGAACGACACATTGTATGCAGGAAAAGGCAAGACTTTGATGGAGATCGGAGCTACAGTACTGCCCCATTTCCCCAAAGACACCACCGACAGAAACAGGACATCACCCTTTGCCTTCACAGGCAACAAGTTTGAATTCCGCATGCTCGGCTCCGCATTTTCCATTGCTGGTCCGATCATCGTGCTCAATACTATCGTTGCCGATGTACTTGGCCAGTTTGCAGACATACTTGAAAACAGTACTGATTTCAAGGCCGATCTGAGCAAGCTTATCAAGAAAACCATCACTGACCATAAGCGCATAATCTTCAATGGTAACGGTTATGACGCTGCCTGGGTCAAGGAAGCTGAGCAAAGAGGCCTGTCGAACCTGAAAACCACGCCTGAAGCCCTGCCTGCTTTTGTAGCTCCCAAGAGCGTGGAAATGTTCACCCGTCATAATGTTTTCTCAGAACATGAGATCCATTCACGTTATGACATACTGCTTGAGAATTACTCAAAAACCATCAATATCGAAGCGCTCACAATGATCGACATGGTCAACAAGCAGGTCATCCCCGCTGTCCTTGATTATCAGCGCGAACTGGCTGAGCTTGTATTGCGCAAGAAATCAATAAGCTCAGATCTTCCGGTCGGTCTGGAAGAAGATCTGCTCAACAGGATAGCGAAGTTGTCCGAATGTCTTAAGAACAGACTGGATAACCTTTCACAACAAACCATAGCCGTCAGGGAGATCAAAGACAATCTGGAGATGGCAAAAGCGTACCGTGAAAAGGTATTTATGGCTATGAGCGAACTTCGCATGATCGTTGACGAGCTTGAAACGCTTGTCAGCAGCAAGCACTGGAATATACCGACCTACGCTGAAATATTGAACAGTGTAGTTTAAACCTCCAAATATAACCTTATGTACAGGGCGTGTGAAAGATAAGATTCACACGCCCTTCTTTTAACTTATCTTAATGCTTTTTGCCATACAGCATGCTTTGATGTCGTCTGTCGATCGTCTGAACAGTTCAGCGGTTTTATCACCGGCTGCTATGCTGACTTCTTCTATCTCCGTCTTCAGTGAAAGATTGTGTTCAGACTTGTATTTTCTTGTTTCAGCGATTACTTCTTTCAGTTCTTCTCCGAACTGAATAATCGATTCATCTATGTGATCATCGGATTCCCACCTGAGTCTGTGCAATGAATCACACTTTTCATGCTGCCTGAAGAACTCCTGATATATATATTCTGTTATATGCGGAACATAAACGGCATACAGCTTCAAAATACCGAGCATGCAATAGTATAGGGCATACTGGGCAGACTTCCTTTCTTCATATCCCCGCCTTTCAGGCTGATACAGCCGCTCCTTGACGATTTCCAGATAGTAATCGCAGAAGTCTTTCCAGAAGAACTCGTCGATCTCATGCCTGGCAGATCCTATCTCATACCGGTCAAGGAAGTTTCGGGCATGTAAAAAAGTCTGTTTGCATCTTTCTTTGATCCAAATGTCAACAGGCATGAAACAACCGCCGCTGTTCAGATCAAAGTCGTGAAGATGGGATATTGAAAACCTTGCCGCATTCCAAAGCTTCGTGATGAACCTTTTTGCAATCCCCAAATCATCGGTTGAAAAAAAAGTATCTGTTCCCAGCTTGGAATTTGCAGCCCAATACCTGACAACATCTGCGGAGTGGTTTTCAATAAGCTGTTTGGGAGATGACTCAGAATTGCTTTTAGATTTGCTGATTTTCTCCCCTTTCTTCGCAAGCACGAAGCCGCAAACCATAATATCCTTCCAGGGTATATGCCCGGTATGGTAAAGGCTTTTGACTATGGTATAGAATGCCCATGTACGTATTATTTCATGAGCCTGGGTCCTCATGCTCATGGGCAGCAGCCTTTCTGAAAAATCATCTTTCTCCTCCCATTTCGCGTTTATCTGTGGTGTTAATGATGAAGTTGCCCAAGTATCAAAAACTGACCGTTCGGGCTCAAACTCTCCACATCCGCATGAGCATGGCTTGCCGGGTCCGGTTTCAATGGGATTTACCGGAAGTTTTTCTTCATCTGCTGTCATGACCTTGCCACAGTTTTTACAGTACCATATGGGAAAAGGAACACCGAAATAGCGCTGGCGGGATATGCACCAATCCCATTTCAGGTTTTCGACCCATAAAATATACCGGTTTTTCATATGCTGAGGATACCAGTTGATGCTGTCTGCAGCCTTTAAGAACTGCTCTTTATTTGAGAGAATATCGATATACCATTGCCTTGACGGTATTATCTCGATCTCTTTGCCACAGCGTTCATGAACTGCTACAGTGTGGGTGATGGTTTCCGACCTGATGAGAAGTCCCTCTTCCGACAGCAGGTTTATTATCTTTCTCCTGGCTTCAATCACCTTCATACCACCGATAAACGGAACACTTTCATCTATTGTTCCATCAGGCAGTATAACCTTTCTGTAAGGCAGCTTATGGGCCTCATACCATTCAACATCAGTACTGTCTCCGAAAGTGCAGCACATAACTATACCCGTGCCTTTATCCATGTCGGCTTTTTCGTCTGCAAGAATGGGAACTTCAAAGTCATATAAAGGAACGGCGGCATTCCTGCCAATGTATTTGGTATACCTGTCATCCTTCGGATTGATGAACAGGCACACGCATCCATACAGCAGTTCAGGCCTTGTTGTGGCAACCGGCAGGATCTCTTCTCCGGATTTGAATAATATATAGTTGAATGTAGTTTCCTTATCTGCGGTTTCAAGCTCTGCCTGGGCGATCGATGTCTGACATTCGGTACACCACAGCACGGGGGATTCCTTCATATATGCCTTGCCGTCTTTCAGAAGCCTGATGAAAGATTTTTGAGATATGCGCCTGACCATGGGATTGATGGTTTCATACTGAAGTAACCAGTCAACCGAAAAGCCCAGAGATTCCCAAAGTTCTTTGAACTCTTTTTCGTATTTTTCACATGTCTTTATGCACTTCATGATAAACTCGCTCCGGGGAAGGTTTCTTGCGATTATCCCCTCTTCTTTTTCAACAAGTCTTTCAGTGGGCAAGCCATTGTCATCAAAGCCGAAAGGATAAAAAACGTTATAACCCTGCATTCGTTTATACCGTGCTATCATTTCGGCCTGAGTGTACGAAAAAATGTGACCGATATGCAGACTTCCACTGACAGTCGGGGGCGGAGTATCAATGGAGAAAACCTCATTTTTGTTGTCCGGATCGAATTTGTAAATGCCGTTATCTTTCCAGAATTTCTGCATTTCTTTTTCTGTTTGTCGGAAATCATAATTTTTCATCATAGCAATACCTCCTGAAATTTAACGAAACACGAAACAAAAAATCCGCCATAAGCTGTTATGCTTAGGGCGGATCATCAGCATCCGTGGTACCACCTAAATTCAGATATTGCTATCTGCACTCTGCCGGTACGGGATAAGGCAATTATCCGATACCGCTTTCCTTTTAACGGCGGAAAACCCGTTGAAGCCTACTTAGAATCATATCTTTTCGGTTCACAGCTCAGGGGCTACTTCCATACTTCCTTCACGGAGATTTACACCGGCCATCTCCTCTCTTTGCTTCCGGATGAGTATGTACTCCTCCCCGTCAACGCCATTTTGTCCGTGTTCGTTTTTATAATATTAATTTACTTTATATTAGTTTATTCTTTTCATTAAGTCAATGCTATTTATGCCTTTATTCGCAAAATATATGACACGAGAACCTTCTCCTTGGTTATGCTATACTGAACTATTGAACTAGTATTCCGTTGTAGGTTAAGTTCTTGTTCAATACTATTTATATTGTTAAAATAAATATAATTATTGAGGTTCAGATCATGAGAAAACGGTTCTATGCCATGATACAGAACCGTCCTCTGTCCTTATACTCGCCTGTTTTTTTAATTTAACTTAATAATTCTCAGAAATGATTTAATCAAAATAAAATGATCTGTTACTGCAACCTGACCAGCGATAAGGCCGGATCACAAAACATATTGAGGAAGGGTTATTTTTATCCACTGGTCGCAGTAGTAACCAAAATGGCTTTCAAC